>CAZYOX010000170.1:0-9402 GCA_964649285.1 uncultured Bryobacterales bacterium
GGTCCGTGATCATAAAGAAAATGAACAGCTGATACATCGGCCCCGTGATCGGCGCCGCCTCGGCAAGAAAGGGATCTCCCGTGATTTGCGCCCGCCACCAGGCAAACGCCAAGAATGATAGGACATAAACCAGCGTAATGTGACCCCTGCCGACGCGATAGACGATTACCGAGCCCAACAGCCAAACCACCGCCACCGGCACTAGATTATTGCCCCACTGAATGCTCAGCGCCGCAACATATTCCGGCGCCAGCAGTAGCATTGCGCAAATCGAAAAGTTCGTCGGGTTCCACAAATGCCGGCCGCGCCAGCGGATCGCGTACTTCGACGTGATCGCCGTCGCGGCGCATACCGCGTAAGGCCAAAACTCCGGCGAGCGCAACAGTATCCCCACGCTGATGCCCGAAATATACGCACTAGCCAAATGGGGGATCTTGCCGTAGACCAAACGGCCCAATACCAACTCGAAAGCAATCGCCGTCAGGATCGCCGTCAACGTACGCGAAAAGCTCTCGAGCAGACCAAACGACATCTGCCCGACGACCAAGATCGTCGTGATGAGCAGCGGCGCTAGGTAGCGGTTCTGCGGACTGAAGAATCGGCTCAATACCGAACTTTGCCGAGCAACCTGGATCGCTGCGGCGGGCTGCGTCATTCCGCCTCCTTGATGCGGTGAATCTCATCTACCGCCGGCGAGTGGATCTCTTGGGTACGGCCCGAAGGCCAAACGATTTCGACGCGCTCCACCTGAGTGCTATCGCCAATGCCGAAGTGCAAACGGCGCTGGTTCTGCGAACTGAAGCCGCTCCCGCCGGAAACCTCCTGCGCTTGGCGGCGCCCGTCCCAGTACAAGCGCACCTGAGCGCCGATCGCGCTGCGGTTGCTGCCCCCGCCTCCCTCCAACTCGAACTCGATCCAATGATGGTCCGGCGTGACAGTGTTCCGGTACAACAGCAAAGGGCCGCGCTGATTGGCGACGACCACATCGAGCGCGCCGCGGTTGCCGAAATCTCCCATCGCCACGGCCCGGCCGTCCAGGGAGTCTGAGACGCCTGCGGCGCTTCCCACTTCAGCGAAATCCCCGGAGCCGTTGTTCAGCCAAACCATCTTCTCCTGGTGGCCGGCAAGCGTACGGCCCTCAAGCGAAGGCCAATTCGCCGCGTCGGAGATGATCGCGGTATTACCTCCCGTGATCTTGGAGTAGTCGTACCAGTAGCTGCTCTCACGATCGAGGGAGAGGAAGCCATTCGTCACGTAGAGATCGAGAAACCCGTCGTTGTTCAAGTCCCCGAATTGCGCGCCGAAGCTCCAACCGCCCATCTCAACGCCCATCGCATTAGCCATATTGCCGAAGCGCGGCCGCTCCACCATGGCGGCGCTGCCGGGAGACTCCAGCGGAAACCACAGGTTATTGCCTTGCATCAGCACGCCTTGTTCGGAAATATTCGACACGTAGATCGACAATCTTCCGTCGTTCAACACATCGCCTACTGACGCATTCATCCCGCTCTTCGGCGAATAGCCCACGCCAGCGTCCTTGCCGACCTCGCGAAACCGTTCGCCTTCTTCGTTGACGAACAACTCCGAGACGCCATAATCGTTGGCGACGAAGAGATCGGGATAGCCTGTTCCTCGCAAGTCCGCCGCCACTGCGGCCAATGCCCAGCGATCGGAGTCGATGCCCATGTTGGCCGAGACTTCTTCAAAGCGCCCGTCGCCCAAGTTGTGGAACAAATACTTGCGCCCGCCGTTCGAGGCGTATTCGAAGCTGTCGGGCATAATGCGCGTGTCTTCGAGTTGCCACAGGTTCAACTCCTCGCGAAAATATCCGCCCAGGAATAGATCGACTCGTCCGTCGCGATCGTAATCGAACCAAACAGCAGCATTGGCGTTCACCCACTCGGGCAACCCTGCCTTCTCGCTGACGGGAGTGAACCGCTCGCCGCCCTCGTTGCGAAACAGCTCCGGCTTGCCCCACTTGTAGAGGAAGATGTCCTCAAAGCCGTCGTTATCGAAGTCCGCCCACACGCTGCCCATCGAGACGCCGGTGTCCCGACGGTTGACGTCAGCGAGCCCAACCTGAGCGGCGACGTCTTCGAACGTGCCGTCTCCCCGGTTACGATAAAGCGCGTTCAAGCTCCCTTCCGCACTGTTGGCGACATAGATGTCGAGCCAGCCATCCCGATCGAAATCGACCACCGAGACCGCCGCGCCCATGGAGGCGATGACCTCCATGACGTGATCGAGCTTAGGGTCTAGCGTCGGAGCTTGGTGTTTGAAGTCGATGCCGGCCGCCTGCGCAGATTCTTCAAGATGAAAGCCCAACTTCGCCCAGGCATCCTCGGTGGCGGCGCCCTCCGCCGCCGCCTGATCCATGCGCTTCATCACCAAGGGCGTCGCGACGAGGCCGACGAGCAGCACGATCAGCGCGGCTTGCGTGGCTGGAGTCTTCATCGCATATCCCGCCGCCTATTCTATTTCTTCGTTTGGTTAGCGCCAGCGTAGCTCTGGCTGACAGCTATATAGCCGTGCTCGGCCAGCAAAGCTCCGCGTGCACGATAGAAATCCGGATCTTCGGGCGCAAACGTGGCCAGACCATCGACATAGCGATTGAACATACAGAACGCTGCCGCGATCAATACCGTGTCGTGGATCTCCAGGTCCGTCGCGCCGGTCTCCCGCGCCTGCGCAACATCTTCCGTCGTGACGTGTTTGCCGCCCTGCTGCACCTTAGCCGCGATGCCGAGTAGGGCCTTCATCTTGTCGGAGAGAGGCGCGGAAGCAACTTCCTTCGTCGCCTGCTCAACCACTTCTTCCCCTCCGGGCAGTTGTTGCGCGGCGGCAGCGCCATGAATCGAAGCGCAATAGCGGCACTCATTGCGAGACGATGTGAACGCGCCGATCAATTCCCGTTCGCCTCGGGTCAATGTCGAGGGACCGCGCAGCAGCGTCTCGGCCAACTCATTGAGCGGTTTCGACGTCTCGGGGCGATACGTCATCAGAGCCCGGATCCCAGGGAATTCAGGCAGCGGTATGTGAGGCATGATCGAAACTCTCCTTGCCCGCGACCGGCGGCGGGGCGTCCTCGAACCGCGGCAAACGAAGCATCAAAGCCGACGCGCCAGCCATCGTGACCGTGAGCGCGGTGATCGTCAGCCGGTAATCTCCGGTGCGGTCAAAGCCGAACCCCATCAGCCCCGGTCCCAGCGCTCCGGCCACAGCGTATGCCGAAAATGCGTAGCCGTACAACTCGGTGAACGAGCGCAGACCGAAATAGCGGCTCACCAAGTAAGGTTTGATATCCGCTTCTGCGCCCATCGACGCGCCGATCAGCGCTGCCGCGCCCAGAGCCGTCGCTTCGGTCGTCGGAGTCAACAACAGGGCGACTCCGGCCGTGGCAAGGCCAAAACAGAACGCCGCCACGTACGGCGCGAAAAAGCGGTCGAGCATCCAACCGGTCGCAAGCCGCGCTCCTATCGTGAATCCGCCTAAGACTGAAGCGGCAGCGGCCGCCTGGGCCGCGGAGAGGCCGCGGTCGGTTAGCAGCGGCGCCAAGTGCGCCACCGCGCCGTTCAGCGCTGCCGATTGCAGAAAGAAGCACGTCAGAATCGTCCAGAAAACGCCCGAGCCAAGCGCCTGACGTACAGTGGCGCCTGCCGACTCGCCCTTGGAACTCGAACTCGGCTGAAACGCGGCCCCGCGGCGAAGCAACAGGGCGGGCAGAGGAACCGCGGCCGCAAACGCCAACCCGCCCAGGGCGAGATAAGCAGTGCGCCAACCGTATGCGTCTATCAGGTGCTGTGCCAGAGGCGGCATCACCACGATCCCCAGCCCGACTCCGGTCATCACCAACGACAGCGCAACGCCGCGCCGTCGCTCGAACCATTCCGTGATCGCCCGTGAATAAGGCAGCTGCGTGGCGCCGTTGCCCGCCAACCCGATGGCAAAGTAAGTCGCGTAGAGCTGGCCCAACCATCCGCCAAGCCAAGCGAGGGAAGCGAAACTAGCGGCATAGATCGACGCGCAGGTGACGACCACCGGGCGCGTCCCGAAGCGGTCAGTCATTCGCCCAATCAAGGGCGAGACAAGCGCCACGGTCAGCGCCGCAATGGTGAACGCCAGCGAGATCTCCCCACGCGTCCACCCAAACTCATCGCTGAGCGGCAGCAGAAAGACGCCGAAGGTGAAAACGATCAGCGGACCGAAGCTCACCGAAACGGCCAGAAGGGCGACGGCGACAATGACCCATCCGTAGCGTCCAGACGGCAAGGCCGAAGTATAGGGACCGGCCGCGAACGAAACAATAACTTGAATGCACTAGCCGATTCACGGTAAGCCCGATGCGGGCCCGTTCGAAGGGGATTAAGTGACTGAAGAAAATGGTCGGGCCGCCGAGATTTGAACTCGGGGCCTCTTCCACCCCAAGGAAGCGCGCTACCAGGCTGCGCTACGGCCCGACTGAAGACCTATTGTAGCGTGCCGGACTGCTATTGTTCCGCGACACAGCGAGAAAAGGACTCCTTCCGCGGGAACCTAATTCCGCATCAATACGAGGGCTACCGATGCGATACTGGGGGTTCGGGCGCGTAGCTCAGTTGGTTCAGAGCACCTCGTTTACACCGAGGGGGTCCGGGGTTCGAGTCCCTGCGCGCCCACCATTCCCCATATTCGCTTTCCCTTCCTCGGCAGTCGTCGCTAGAATCGTCGAAGTCGCAGGAGACCCCCATGACCTATATGCCGCCAAGGCTCGCCGCCCTCTTTGCCTGCGCAGCATTGACTGCGGCCGCCGACGACTGGCCGCAGTTTCGCGGGCCCGAGCGGACCGCCATTTCCCAGGAAACCGGATTGCTCAAATCGTGGCCGGAGGGCGGTCCAAAGCTGTTATGGCGAGCGGACGATTTGGGCCAAGGCTATGGCAGCGTTGCCGTGGTGGGAGACCGCGCTTACATCGTGGCCAACCGAGGCATGGCTAGCGAGTACGTAACAGCGCTTTCGGTCACGGACGGCAGCAAGATTTGGTCGACGGAAATGGGCCCAGTCGGCAAGCCGAATCAGGAGCCTCCTTATGCATCCGCGCGCTCAACGCCTACCGTCGTCGGCGATGTTCTCTACGCGCTCAGTTCCAACGGCGATCTGGTCTCGATCCAAACGGCGACCGGGGAGATTCTGTGGCGTAAGAGTTTGTTGAAAGATTTCGCCGGCCAGTCAGGGACCTGGGCTTATGCGGAGTCTCCGCTGATCGATGGAGACGTGTTGGTTGTGACTCCAGGCGGCGCGGAGGCCACTCTCGTAGCGCTGCATCGGGAAACGGGCGAGACAATTTGGAAATCTCAGGTTCCCGGCGGCGAGCCGGCCGCATTTGCGTCGGCTATTCCGACGATGGCGGCCGACCGCAAACAGTACGTGCAGTTTCTGAATGGGGGGATTGTCGGCGTTGATGCTTCCACTGGGGAGTTTCTGTGGCGGTTCGACGGTACGGCTTCTGGGCCAGCGAACCCGCCTACGCCGATCGTCGACGGCGACTACGTCTATTCCTCGAACGCTAGACGATTCGGGGGCGCCCTGGTGCGCATTAGCGACGAAGGGAAGAAGGCGGAACAGGTCTACTTTAGCCGCACCTCTCCGAATACGATGGGCGGGCAGATCTTACTCGACGGAGTGCTCTACGGCACGAATCAAGAGGGATTGGCGGCCACGGAGTTCACCACAGGCACGCTTCTTTGGCAGTCACAAGGAGGGCCGGCCTCGATTCAATACGCCGACGGCCACTTTTACGTGCATTGGGAGAGCAGCGAAGTTTCGCTGGTCGAGGCCACGCCAGAAGCATTCCGGGAAAAAGGACGCTTCACGCCGCCCAATCCTCCCAGCGCGACAAATGGCCAACCCAAGCTAACCTGGACCTATCCGGTGGCTGCCAACGGGCGGCTATTTATACGCGACCTAGGAACGCTGTGGTGCTACGACGTTAGCGCCGAGTAATGGGTGCGGCGCTATACTGGCGCGGTGAATCGTCGTAGCTTCCTTGCCGCGGCAGCAGCCGCCTCCACCGCTTGTTCTCCAATGCCTGAGCCAGAACCCGCAATACCGATCATCGATACCCACATCCACTTGTTTGACCCCAGCCGTCCCCAAGGTGTGCCCTGGCCGCCGGCGGACGATACCGTCAGGTACAAGATGGCTCTGCCGCCGCGCTACCGCTCGTTAACTGAGCACCTGGGAGTTGTCGGGGCGATTGAGGTCGAATGCAGTCCTTGGTTTGAAGACAACCAATGGGTGTTGGACGTGGCCGAGGGCGACACCATCATTGTCGGCACGGTCGGCAATCTGGAGCCCGCGAACCCCGAGTTTCAGGCTCAGTTGGAGGGGCTCTCGAAAAACCCGTTGTTCCGCGGAATTCGTTACGGAAACTTGTGGGACTACGACATTCGCACGCAACTCGATAAGCCGGAGTTCGTGGAAGGCCTTCGATCGCTCTCGGCGCACGGTCTTTCGTTGGATACGGCCAACCCCACCGTGGAACTGATGGAAGACATGGTCCGCGTGACGGACCTGGTTCCCGATCTAAAAGTCATCATTGACCATTTGCCCAAGATCGTCGTCTCAGCGGAACAGGAAACCGCTTACGAGAACGCATTGACCCAGCTGGCCGACCGCCCGCAAGTGTTCGTCAAGGTATCCGGGGTCCTGCTCGAAAACAACGGTACGGTGGCTTATGAACTGGCGCCCTACCGCGACATGCTGGATCGCATCTGGGACACATTCGGCGAAGACCGCTTGCTCTACGGCAGCGATTGGCCCAACAGCGACGGCTGGGGAAGCTATGAACAGGTGCTGGCCGTGGTGCGCGAGTATTTCTCGGAGAAGAGCCGCGAAGCGCAGGAGAAATACTTCTGGCGAAACTCCGTGAGAGCTTATGGCTGGGTCAAGCGCACGGACAATCAACCGAGCTAAAGACTTGACGCCGTCCGCGGCGGCGGTCTTAACTGGTGCGATGGCGTCGTCACAATCTGAACAACAATCGCTGGTTAGCCGTCTGATGGAGATGTCCGGCGGCTCGTATTCTCCCGAGCAACGGCGCAAGTACTTCATAAGCGGTCCGCAGTGGGCAGCCTCCTATGAAGGCCACGCGCTGTTCCATGCGCCGACGCGCGAGCCGATCCCCTACGCCGAGGTGATTCGCCGCCTGGGCAGAATGGGCGTCGGATATTGGACGACCCACGACACAGACGTCATCCCCACAGACGATCTGCTGACTGATAAGCAGTGGGAGACGGTGGCGGGGATCAACAAAGCGCTTGCCGAAAACAACGTGCAGTGTTCGATGGTCACCTGCGAGACGTTTCATCACGCTGTTTGGGCGGGGAGCCCCGCAGCGGAATCGCCTGAAGTTCGCGACTACGGCCAGCGGCGGCTCAGGAATACGGTCGACATCGGTCACGAGCTGGGCGCGCAGTTTGCCGTTTACTGGCCGGGAACGCTCGGTTACATGGTGCAAGGCGCGATCGACGAGACGGACACGTTGCGCTGGTTCGCCGATGGCCTGAACGCCGCCTGCCAGCGCGACATCGAAGTAGCCGCGAAGAAGAACCGGTCGACACTGAAACACTGCCTGGAAGCGAAACCCTTCGAGCCGCAGGCGCAAATTATCCTGCCCACATCCGACGCCATGTTGGCCTTCATCGGCAGCGGCGTGCTGACGCATCCGGAGATGGTCGGTCTCAACCCGGAATATTTGCATGAGCTGATGTGGGGCGGCGCGACGAGAGCGGTGCTGGCGCGCGCGCTGCTGGCCGGCAAGCTATGGCATTTTGACATCAACGACGGCTATCCGCTGAAGCACGACGTCGACCTGGGCGTCGGGCTGGTCAATCCGCTGGATTGGCTAAACGTGCTGGTGCTGTTGAGGACGCACGGTTATGAGGGGCCGTTCAATCTGGACTTCAAGCCTCCGCGAACAACGTCGAACTTCGGCGTGTGGGAAGTGAGCTTCCCGACAGCGGTGGACCGGTTCATTACCCTGTGGGAAATCGCTGGGGAAGTCGCCGAAGACGAAGTGTTGAAGCAAGCGACGGCGGCCTTGCGGACCGGGGGCGGCGTAGTGAACGGCGATCTCTCAGCCGTCGTTGCCGCGAATCGAGAGCTGCTGACGCTGCACGAGCTCATCTCGCATCGTCTGTTCCAAATCTTGATCGGCCAGAATCGCGGCCGCAAGTTCAGCGCTTAATGGCTTAGAGTCGAGCTTCGTGGCGGGCGCTGAGAGCGCCCTTCAAATATAGAAAGCCCGAGGCAATCGTCAGCCCAACAGTAATCCAGATGACGGCGTTAAGCACGTGATCGGGAGGTCGTAGCAGCACGAAAACCAGCAAGAACGCTTGGAGCGAATCGGCGGCCTTGCCGAGCTTGTTGGGCAACAGGCGGACGCCGGTGCCTAGATACGTGGCCAGCCAACCGGTGAGGATCAGCGCATCCCGCAGGACGATGATGCCTCCCGCCCACATGGGCAGTCGGCCGACCCAAGCCAGAGCAATGACCGCGCTGTTGATGTACAACTTGTCTGCTATGGGATCCAATACTTCGCCCAGCGTTCGGATACGGACGGGGCCTTTGGCCTGGCGGGCCAGATAGCCGTCTAATATGTCGGTTGCTTGAAGAACCGCGATCAGCCCCAGCGCATACCAGTCGTAGGGGCGAAAGCGGCCGGTATTGAGCAACAGGTAGACCAGGACCGGAGTCGCGAGAAGTCGCAACATGGTCAGCGAGTTGGCGACCTTGAGCAGGCCGCGACTCACCCGATGGCGGGCGCCGTCTCGTTCGGAACTATTGACTGCCTCTCTCACCATCGCTCCGCTGGGCCGGGCGGTAATCGTCTCGTCATGTCCATTCTGACGGAAGAATCTGTTCCGTGCTTAGACTGTACCCGCTCTATTGCGCTCAAGCGGCGCATGCCGCGCTGGAATTTCGATTCCGGCGAACGTAATCTGGAACGAACGCAATGACCGAACCATTCGAGAAACTCGGCGCTTTTTACCTCGGCAAATCCTATGACCTGGAGCAGGGCAAGACCAACGAAGATCTCTTGCTGCTTGATTCCAAGGACCTAACGACGCACGGCGTTTGCTTCGGCATGACGGGCTCGGGCAAGACAGGCATGTGCATCTGCCTGCTGGAAGAAGCCTTGATCGACAACATTCCGGTAATCGCCATCGACCCCAAGGGCGACCTCACAAATTTATTGCTGAACTTCCCCGATTTGCAGCCTAGCGACTTTCGGCCGTGGATCCAGGAGAGCGCGGCGCGGCAGAAGGGCCAGACGCCGGAAGAGTATGCTGCCGACCAAGCCAAGCTTTGGAGGGACGGATTGGCGGCCTGGGGTCAAACGGGAGAACGTATCCGCAAGATTCG
>CAZYOX010000171.1:0-3403 GCA_964649285.1 uncultured Bryobacterales bacterium
CCTGTGCGTCACACAATCAAAACCCATCACGTCGGCAAACACCGGGTGCAGCATCGAGCGCCAGTCGTTGAAGTCCCCGGCAATCAAACAGGCGGCGTCTCTGTCTAATCCGGCGAATTCCGGGGCCTGTGCCAGAATGCCGACCTGCCGCAGACGCTCCCAAGCCGAAAGCCCTAAGTGCAGATTGAATACCTCGATAGGATGCTCATGGCCCGCCTGCTTCTGCGCCAGGATCGTCGTATGCTGGCAGCCGCGCCTCTTGCGGACGTCCACTGTCAAGTCGATGTTGCTTTGGCTCTGGATCGGATAACGGCTCAGCGTCGCATTACCCCAACGTCCTTGCTGCAGGGAAGTGTTGAGCCCAAGCGCATAGTGCGGATACTCCAACCGTTCGGCCAATTCCTTGGCCAGGTCAAGTTCCTGCGAGCGCGGCACGCCATTATCGACTTCCTGCAACAGCGCGATATCCGGCGCATAGTGCTGGATGATGCCGACAATGCGATCAAGCCGAAACCGGCGATCGACGCCAATCGCCCGGTGAATGTTGTAGGTCATCACCCGCAGACGCATGGGAAATCCTCGAACAATCGCGATCTACGGGCGGGATCGCCACACATGGAGGCGCGGGCCGGAATCGAACCGGCGAATAAAGGCTTTGCAGGCCTCTGCCTTACCACTTGGCTACCGCGCCAGGGACCGAATTTCTATGCTAGCAAGGAATCAGCCGCTGGCTGCCAGGGCGGCGAAGGGCGCGCCAGGACCGGTCATTCACCGATCGCGAATCCCCAGTCGATGCCGGCCCAACTCTCGGATTCCTGGTTCCAGTAAGTAAAATCGACCCGCTCCCTGGCGCTCAGCAGATCCGCGTTTAGCCGCACGCCGTGGAGCCCAAAACCCAGCGGCTCGGACTCCAGGTCGGCCGCTTGCCGCCAACCGTCGAACCCAAAGCGCAACCGAAACGGAAACGCCAACTCGATTCGCGCATTCCGGCCCCGCGGAATCGCGATAAACGGCGCCTCCGGACGCCAATGCCAGCAATCGGCCCGCGGAGTCTTTCCTAGATAGCGCTCCCTTACGACATCGAGTTGCTCAATGGGCCGTCTCGTCTTGCGGGCATAAACCAGTTTCAGATATTCCGAGTGCGCCCATAGCAAGGGCATGGCGCTGCCAGTCGGCTCGCCCGACATCTTCCCCGGGGGCGCCGATCGATCCCAAACCTGCTCGGGGATTAACCCGCAACGTCCTGTGAGCCCGCGCATGGCCTCCAGATACGGCATAGGATCCTCTCCGCGCAGCAGCAAGTAGTGCCCTGCCTCGCCGCTGAGCAACGGCCAAAGCCGACCCTGCCCGGCTTGGTTGAATGGGCTGCCGTCCGCTTGCTCTCCATAGCCGTCGTGCGTATAGCGATAGTAGGCGCGGCCCCTCGGCGTATCGACGCCCAACTCGGCATCGGCGATTTTCCACGTCGCCGCAATTTTCGGATCGTCCGCCGGTCGCAGTCCCAAGTGCGCCAGGCCAAGAAACTCGAAGCTGACGATCTCCTCCGGGGGATACGTCTTGCCGTACGTATTCGCAATCATGATCGGCTCCGACCGGCCCCACAGAACGCTCCTGGGATTGATGCGCACGTAGTGTCCCGCCACGTCATAGCGGCGCGCCAACTCCGTCTGTTCCACATAGGTCCAATCTTCCAGCCGCTCATTCAGATAATCCGCGAACGAAACGGCGAACGCCCGTTCCGCGGGATCATCCAGAAACCGCCCTGCCGTCGCCAACGCGGCGATCTGCAAGGCCAGCGTAAACGGACTCAAACCCTCGTTTTCTTCCCAGCGGTCTTGCGGAGTTACCGGACCTTGCCGCACCAAGAAACCTGCTGCGCGGCCCACCATTTCCGACGCGCCGGCCAGTCCATTCATCTGTCCTCGCTCACTCAGCTTGCCGGCCAACAAAACGGGGAAAGCCGCTTCATCCACCTGCACGCCTTGCCAAAAAGGCGTGCCATCCGGATAGAAGTTCTGCGGCCAACGGCCTTCGTTCTGCTGCGTGGCTGCCAGATACGCCAACATGTGCCGCGCCTCTTCATGCTGGCCAATCGCCAACATGGCGAATCCGGTTTCCACGCAGTCGCGCGGCCACACCAGGTGATAGCCGCCCAGGTCGTCCCGCGAATTGCCCCAGGGGATGCTCAGGCTCGCTACCACCGCGCCAGGGTACGCGCGGTCCTCATGCATTTTCAGGACGGCGGCGCTCAGATGGGCTTGCTGCAGAATAGCGTCGTCTGTAGCGTCGCAAGGCATCTCGCGGGCCCACTCGCGCCACTTGCCCAACGTGCGTTCGCGAATCGCCTCGAAGCCGTCGCTCAGCGCGCTCAGCGCCAGCGTGCGCGCTCCAAGGACATCGGCGGCGAACGCCAATGCAACCGCGCCCTCGCGCTGTGCCAACTCTCCCATCAACGCCACGTTGCCTTCGGCCGCTCGCGCATGCGTCCAACTCATGCGTCCATTGGCGTGGAAGTCCTGCCAGCCGTCCGATACTCCCACATAGCCCGCGCTGCCTCTGGAGAAACCGCCGATCGCAGCCAGACATAGCGTGTGGGCGTCGAACTGCGAATAGAGTTCACTATCCACCCAAGCTGCGTTCAAGCGGCCCTGGGCGCCCAAGCGCGGCGCCAGCAATGGATAGGCGCGGAAACCCTCACCCTCCAACCGATAGCGGATCAAGACGCAATCGCGCAGATCATCGCAGACGATTTCCAGCGTCAGCTCGAAGCCAGGCCCCCGGTGCCGGATGACAGGAAAAGGGGCGAAAGGCGTCGGGACGTCGATTTCGTACTGATCCAAGCGCTTGAGTTCGTACCAGGCGTTTTCGCCGGCCACGATGAACCCCAGGTCGCGTATCTGCGGATGCCCCGTTGTAGGCCAGTAGACTTCATTCAGAATGCCGCGTCCGATGGTGGCCCAAATGCGGCTCGGGCCCAGCGTCGAAACGACAAGGTCTTTCGCGCTCGACGCCCAGGTGGGCTCGATTCCCGGACGGCCTGGAGCATCGTCTGCGTCATACATCGATTGTTTGATGTTCCTTCTGTTCGCTCTCGCCGTCAATGGCCGCACCGGGCCGTCTTGTCTCAGGCCATCTCGCGGGTTACCATTCAGCCAGCCCTTTGGAGATCCTGGGATGAGTTTTGCCGGCACGACGCCGCTCAGTTTGCGCTGCGTAGCGATAGCGATACTAGCCTTAGCGACGCTTGCAACAGCGAACGCGCAGACCCCTGCCGCCTCGCAAGCTCGCGGCGAAACCGTCCGGCAATACTGCATCACATGCCACAGCAAGAGCCTCAGGACCGGCGGCCTGGTCCTCGAAGGCCTCGACCCGCAAAACGTCAGCGAAGATGCCGGCGTGTGGG
>CAZYOX010000171.1:3413-9391 GCA_964649285.1 uncultured Bryobacterales bacterium
CAAGTCCGCACCGGGCAGATGCCCCCGGCGGGCATGCCCGGCCCTGACGACGCGGCGCGCACGGCCTTTGCCGATAACCTAGAGGCTGCTCTCGACCAAGCAGCCCGCGCCAATCCCAACCCCGGCGTCACCGCGCCGCACCGGCTCAATCGCGTCGAGTACAGCAACGCCATTCGCGACTTGCTGGCGGTCGACACCAAGCCAGGCCATGCGTTGCCGATCGACGATTCCGGCAACGGCTTCGACAATCAGGCCGACCTGCTCTCGATGTCTCCCGCCCTGCTGGAGCGATACATGTCGCTGGCGCGCTCCATTAGCAGCACGGCCATCGGCGACCTCAACGCGAAGGTAATCGAAGTCGAATACGGGTTCGACGGACGCGGCGACCGCAAGGACCCCGATCCGCTGTATGTGCCCTTCGGCTCACGAGGGGGCACGGTCTTCGAACACTACTTCCCGCTAGATGCCGAGTATGAGTTACGCTTTGACGTCACCGGCAACGACGCCCAAATCCTGCGCATCCCCGTCAAGGCTGGCTTGCACCGCGTCGCGGCCACCTTTCTTGGCGATGACGCACGTGCCGAAGTCGCCATCGTCGCGAACCGCCGCGGCCAGGCTGGCCCTGAGCGTCCCCCCGGTATCCTCGACATCCGCATGGACGGCGCCCGCGTCAAGCTGCTCGCCGTCAAGCAAGGCCCAGGGCAGGCGGAGGTCGGCAAGATCATCGTCGCCGGCCCGTACCATGCCGCCGGGCGCGGCGACACGCCCAGCCGCCAAAAGATTTTCGTCTGTCGGCCCAGCGCCGCGGAGCAAGAGCGCGCTTGCGCCGACACGATCTTCACGAACCTCGCGCATCGCGCCTTCCGCCGCCCCGTTGTCGATACAGACATTCAACCGCTGCTGCGTTTCTATGACGATGCTCGCGCCGGCGGCGGCGATTTCGATGAAGGCATTCGCTACGGCCTGCAAGCCATCCTCGTGTCGCCCGACTTCCTATTCCGCGTCGAACACGATCCCAAAGACGCCGCTCCTGGCAGCGTCTATCGTTTGAACGATCACGAACTCGCCTCACGCCTCTCGTTCTTCCTGTGGAGTTCCATCCCCGACGAAGAACTGCTCGCGCTCGCAGACCAAGACAAGCTGCGCGATCCGGGCGTGATGAAAGCGCAGATCCAGCGCATGTTGGCCGATCCTAAGTCTGACGCGCTCATCTATAACTTCGGCGGTCAGTGGCTCTATCTGCGCACGCTGGCCAACGTAAAGCCCGACCCGGAAATCTTCGACTCTTTCGACCAGAATCTGCGCCAGGCCTTTCAGCGCGAGACGGAACTCTTCCTCACCAGCATCTTTCGCGAAGACCGCAGCGTACTCGAAATGCTAGACGCCGACTACACCTACCTCAACCAGCGTCTAGCGGAGCACTACGGTATCCCCAACGTCTATGGACCGCAGTTCCGCAAAGTCAGCCTGCCTGCGGGTTCGCCGCGGGGCGGCCTGCTGGGACAAGGCAGCGTGCTTACTGTCACCTCGTATCCGAACCGAACCTCCGTCGTGCAGCGCGGCAAGTGGATCCTAGAAAACCTTCTGGGCACTCCGCCGCCTCCGCCCCCGCCGGACGTTCCCGAGCTGAAGCCTATCGGCGCCGATGGCCGCAAGCTGAGCATGCGCGAGCAGTTGGAACTGCACCGCGCCAACCCTATCTGCGCCTCCTGCCACGGCCGCATGGACCCCATTGGCTTCGCTCTTGAAAACTTCGACGGCGTCGGCAAGTGGCGCGACGAGGACAGCGGGGTTAAGATCGACGCAGCGGGACGTCTGCCCAACGGTCAAGAGTTCGCCGGCCCCTCGGGCCTGCGTAAGCTCCTGGTCGACAGACACGGAGACGAGTTCGTTGAGACCGTAACCGAAAAGCTCATGATTTACGCCCTTGGAAGAGGACTGGCGCCGTACGATAAACCAACAGTTCGTGCTATCGCCCGCCAGGCCGGCGAGCAGGACTACCGCATGTCGGCATTCATTGAGGCCGTCGTCGAGAGCGTACCGTTCCAGATGAGGAGGGCTCGAGAGCAATGATCATCACCAAGAAGGCATTGGCCCGCCGCTCGTTTCTACGAGGCGCCGGAGCCGTGTTGGCTCTGCCCGTATTGGATGCCATGACCCCGGCCATGTCAGCCGCGGCGAGTCCCGCGCCCACTCGCATGGCCTTCGTCTATCATCCGGTCGGCGCGATTCTCGATCGGTGGACGCCGACGACAAATGGCAAGAACTTCGAGTTCACGGCCACGCTGAAGCCCATCGAGGCCTTCCGCGATAACATCACTGTCCTCACAGGTTTGGCGCAAATTCAAGGCCGCGCCCTAGGTGACGGTCCCGGCGATCATGCACGCGAAGGCGCCACTTGGTTGACTGGCGTCCATCCGCGCCGTTCGGAGACGAATCTTGGTTGCGGCATCTCCGCCGATCAGATCGCCGCCAAGGCGCTCGGCAAAGAGACGCAGTTCTCCTCGCTCGAAATCGCTCTGGAAGCTCCCGGTCTGGCTGGCTCCTGCGACCAGAACTACAGTTGCGCTTACACCAACACCGTGTCGTGGAAAAACCCCACTACACCGTTGCCCATGGAGCCAAACCCGCGTATCGTCTTCGAGCGGCTCTTCGGCGAAGGCGACAGCACCGACGCCGCCGCTCGCAAGGCGCGATTGGAAGAGCAACGCAGCATTCTCGATTACGTTGCCGGTTCCATCGACCGCTTGCAAACGGACCTCGGCGCACGCGACCGCGCCAAGCTGAGCAACTACCTGGATTCTATCCGCGACATCGAACGCCGCATCGAGAAGGCCGAGGCCCAAAACGCCGAGATGCAGATCCCCGACATGGAGCGTCCCAGCGGCGTGCCCGAAGAGTTCGAAGCCCATGCCAAGCTCATGGTCGATTTGCAAGCCATCGCCTTCCAGACCGACATGACCCGCGTCATTACGTTCATGCTCGGACGCGCCGGCAGCAACCGCCCTTACCGCAACATCGGCATCTCCGACGGGCACCACTCGCTCACGCACCACCGCAATATTCCCGAGACCATCGAGAAGGTCGCCAAGATCGACGAGCATCTCGTGAGCGTCTTCGCCTACTACTTGCAGACGATGAAGGCGACGCCCGACGGCCAGGGCGGCAATCTGCTCGACAACATGATGATCTGCTACGGCAGCAGCCTGGGCGACGCCAATGTGCACACGCACCATGACTTGCCCATCGTGCTCGTCGCCGGTACAAAGCTATTTGAAGGCAACCGCCACTTGGTTTATCCCACCGAGACGCCGCTCAATAACTTGTTCCTGAACATGTTTGATAAGGCAGGCGTGGCGTGCGAGCGCTTTGGGGATAGCACAGGCCGCTTGGCATACGTTTAGATAATGCATCGGCCGTTCGTTCAAGCCGCCGCGGCGTTGCTTGCCGCGGCCTCCTGTCTCGGGGCGAGTAGCGCTAGCCTCGTTGACGCCGTTCAGCGGCGCGACCCCAGCCTCGTCGCCGCGCTCATCAAGCAAGGCGCCGAGGTGAACGCGGCACAGCCGGACGGTTCCACGGCTCTTGCCTGGGCCGTCTACGGCGGCGACAAGCCCATGGTCAAGATGCTGCTTAAGGCCGGCGCCGAGGTCAACACAGCCAATGAATACGGCGAGACGCCGCTGACGCTCGCATGTCTCAACGGCGACGCCGAGATGGTCAAGCAACTCCTCGACGCCGGCGCCGATGCCGCAGCTTCCCGCTGGAACGGCGAGACCGCGTTGATGATCGCCGCCGGTTCGGGGTCGGTGGCGGCCGTCGAATTGCTTCTGAAGCATGGCGCCAACATTGATGCCATCGAATACAACAAGGGGCAGACCGCGTTAATGTGGGCCGCTTCCGAAGGCCATGCCGGCGTCGTCGACCTGCTCATCGACAAAGGCGCCAATGTGCGCCTGGCCTCGACGGCAGGCTTCACCGCCCTGGCCTTCGCCGCTATCGCCGACAACGTCTCCTCGCTCAAGCGATTGCTCGCCGGCGGCGGCGACCCCAACCTCCAGCTTGGCGACGGCACACGAATCTTGCTGGCAGCCACGTCGCACGGCAGCACCGCCGCCGCGATCGCGCTGCTTGAGGCAGGGGCGGACCCTGGCGTGACGGACAAACAAGGCAACACGCCTCTGCATCTGGCCAGCCAGCTCGGCAACCTTCCTCTGGTCGAGGGTCTGCTAGCCCATGGCGCATCCGTCGTCGCCGTCAACGCCATTCCGGAAACTCGCGGACGCGGCGCTCCGGGCGGCCAGACGCCTCTCTTTGTCGCTGCGCGCGCTGGCCACGTCGACGTGATGAGGGCGCTGCTCAACGCCGGTTCCGACCCTCACTATCGTGGGCCCGACGGCGGCAGCTTCTTGATGGCCTCGGTCAGCAGCGCCAAGGTAGAGGCCGTGCGCTTCGCCTACGAATATGACAACGACGTGAACGTCGTCACCGATGAAGGCAACACGCTCATGCATGCCTCTGTCACGGGAACCGCCAACGGCGGAACGCAGGAAGCTCAACAACGCATCGTCGAAGTCATCGAGTTCCTCTGTGATCGCGGCGCTAAACCGGACGAGCTCAATAATGCGGATCGCACGCCCACGGATCTAGCCGACGGCCTGCCCATCGACAAAGCGATCATCGCCTTCAGCAAGTACATCTTTGCCGCCGGCGGGTACCCCAAGCATCCCTCCAAACGCCGCATTGGCCTGCCGCCTCCGGCGCAATAGCCTGCCGCGCAACACTATTCGTGTGCCGGGAATCCACTATTTATGGATCCCGTGCATGCCACCGATGAGATCATCGCGGAAGGCTCGATCCTGCCGTTGATCAGTAACGAGGACGGCCAGACAGGCCGTGTGCGGCTGCCCAATCTCTATTTGGACGCCGATTCCAAGTTCCGTTGGTATGAGGACGGCGAAGCCACGGATGCCGCTGGTTTGACGCTGCGCACGGCGATCGAGGCGGCTCGTCTCAAGTGGCCGCAGTTCCAGGTGATCATGCTCAAGGGAAAAGCAGTCACACATCTGACAGAGGCCGACATACCTAACATCTATGCGGCCGATGAATTGGATCGAACCCGAAAATCTGAAGGGAGGTAATCGTCATGCCCTCAGCATGGAACGACAAAGATGAGCGCCAGTATGACAAGGTCAAGAAAAGCGCTAAAGACGACGGGAAATCAGAAGAGCGCGCCTCCGAGTTGGCTGCGCGTGTGGTCAACAAGCGACGGCGCGAGGAGGGGCGCACCCCGAACAGCCGCACCCAAGGAACCGGCAACCCAAACAAGTCCCTCGATCAGCGGTCGAAAGATGAGCTGTACAACCGGGCCAAGCAGTTGGGCATCTCTGGCCGCAGTTCGATGAATAAGAAGCAGCTCGCAGCCGCCATTCGTGGCGCCTGAGGTATGCAACACGCGGTAACACGTCCGATCGCCAAGGCAGCCATTGGCCCGAGCCAACCAGGGAAAGGCCGCAAGAAGGAAGAGCCGCATTTCGCCGAGCTCTTTGTCGACGATGATGTGACCTATCGCTGGTACACCGAGGAGCGGCCGACCGACGCCGCGGCGCGGACGTTTCGCAAGGCGATCGCAGCCGGCCTCGTGCAGTGGCCGACGCTCGAAATCACCGAGATTCGCGGCGAGGCGGTAGTGTGGTTCGAGCACGAGCAGTTTGAAGACGCTGACGCCGCCGACGAGTTGGATTCAACGTAGCAAGAACCGCCCTATCGAACCGCGACGGTTCACGGAGCGGTTGCCAAGCCCCCTGCTCGGTCCATACCCCACGCGGTCCTTTGCCTTGACACCGCATGCCACACCGCCCGTTCGGAGCCGCGACGGTCACGGAGCGGTTTCCAGGACCCTTGACACGACATGCTACAACTGAAACAGAAGAGCCCCAGTTAGGCCAGGTACGGCTGGGGCGTCCCGTGCACGGGGAGCA
>CAZYOX010000172.1:0-9277 GCA_964649285.1 uncultured Bryobacterales bacterium
ACCCCCCCAACAAACCCCCACCCGCGCCTGAACACTACGGTCGGGGGGCCACCGGGGGGCAGAAGAGCGGGATACCGCAGGAGACTCACACACGCAGGCCTTCGAGGGACCTCCAGTTCAAACGCAGACAGTAACTCCTTGAGGATTGTATCAGCAGGTAAAAGAATCGGCAAAAAGAATTTTGCAAGACTGAATGATTACTAATGGATTCTGTGCCGGAACCGAGATTTCGAGTCGAATCACACGAAATCCTATAATGGATTTCGACATGTCAAGGCCGATGGACGTCTATGAGGAGTTAGCGGCAGTTCGCCGCTCGGGTCGTAAAGCGGCGCTCGCAACAATTGTAAACGTCGAAGGTTCGATTCCAAGCTTTCGCAGCGCCAAGATGCTGGTACGCGAGGACGGTTCGATCGTCGGCACCATCGGAGGCGGATGCACCGAGGGCGAGGTCTGGCAGGCAGCCAAAGACGTGATCGCCAATGAAACGCCACAGATGCTCGACTTCAACCTGGGGCAAGACGCAGCCTATGACGAAGGGTTGATCTGCGGCGGCAGATTAAAGGTCTACGTCGAACCGATCCTGCCTATGCCCCAGGCAATTATTTTTGGAGGCGGTCATATTTCCAAAAGCCTCTCCAGGATTGCTTCTCAAGCGGGCTTTCGCACCATCGTCGTCGATAACCGCGAAGCCTATGCCAATGCCGAGCGTTTCCCCGAAGCGGACGCCGCCTGGGCATTGGAATATGAGGAGGCCTTCGCCCAACTCCAGGTAAATCCAGCGTGCTACTTGATCATCGTTACCAGAGGACATCGCGACGACATGCGAGTCCTGCGTTGGGCGGTGGAACAAGATGTTCGTTACATCGGCATGATCGGCAGCAAGCGAAAGACGATTGAAGTAGTCAAGAGCTTGCTGGCCGACGGCGTGCCGCTCGAATCCTTAAAGCGCATTCACGCACCCATGGGGCTGGATATCGATGCTGATTTGCCCGAAGAGATCGCCGTCGCCGTCGTCGCCGAGATGATCTTCAAACGGCACAATCCCGTGGCGTCCTGGCACCCCTTATCGAAGTCCATCTTCGCCACCGGCGTGCCTAAGGTACTGCAAGCCAAAGCGGACGAATTAAGCCAACCCGCGCCTTCTTCGGCGTCGTGAAACTCCCCGGCATTATTCTGGCGGCTGGCTCGTCGACGCGCATGGGCCGACCCAAGGCGTTGCTGCCCTTGGAAAATTCCACTTTTCTGAAGCGCCTCATCAAGACATTCGCCGCCCACTGCAAACCCGTGATTGTCGTCCTCGGCGGTGACGCAGAGGCCCTCCGTGCCGCACTGGCCGACTCGCCGGGCGTCGTCGCCGCCTTCAACCCTGACCATCAGCTAGGCATGTTGAGTTCCCTCCAGACCGGACTAGCCCATGCGCCTGCGGGCTCGCCCGGCGTGGTCTTCACCCTGGTCGATCACCCGCGTCTGAAAGCCGAAACGCTCGACGCAGTTCTGCGGCATTTCGAGCAACCGGGCGCCGAAGTAGTCATTCCGCGCTACGGCGGTCAGCGGGGTCACCCCGTCGCCATCTCCTGGGGAGTCGCCGAGGAGTTGCTCGCCGCGGCGAAGACCGGCAGTCCGAAAGATGTCATCCGCGGGCATCGGGCTGCCACCGTTTTCGTTGATCTCGACGACGCGGCAATCGTGGAGGATATCGATACGCCGGAAGACTACCGGGCGCTCGATGCCGAAGATAGAACCTAATTCACCCGCTTCGCCGCCTGTCGCTCCCGCAACTCATCGAGTTGCAGCAACTCTTGCAGCTCCACCGCCGGCAGTTCGCACCGTTTGGCGACCGCCAAGGGATCGTCGCCGAGCCGCAGCAGCTCGGTCGCCCGTCTGCGTTGCCTAGATCGCGAACCCTTCACTCCTTCCAGGCGCTGCAGACGGGATTCGAACAGCGCCGTCACCTCATTTATGCGGTCCTGCAACAGACCGCGCTCGGTCTCTTCGTGGAGCACTCGCCGCTGCAACTCGGCGCAACGGCGCATCAAGACCCAAAAGGAGCTGGCCGTCCCAAGGGATACGGCTATGTAGAGCGCGTCCAGAATCAGGGCAGTCATGGTCAAAATATGCTTTGTATCCGCTCTCGACGGCTGCTGACATCCGTGATGCGCACGCCATAATTACTGTCCACGACGACCACCTCGCCGCGCGCGATCACCGTGTCGTTGACGAGCACCTCAACCGGATCCGAAGCCTGGCGCCGCAGCTCAACGATGGACCCAACCGCAAGCTTGAGGACGTCCTTCAAGCGCATTTCGGTCTGGCCGAAACTAACGGCAACTTCCATTTCCAAATCGAGCAGCATCTCGAGATTCCGGTGTGGGTTCTCTACCGCCGACGGCGGCTCAGCTCGTGTCTTGTCGCTTGCGGAGTCGTCTACTGCCCCGCCGCCGACCGCTTCGAGAAAAGCTTCATTCGGCGCCAGGACGATGCTGCAATTCTCTCCGTCAACCTCAAACCGAAACTCCACAGCCAGCGATACATCCGGCGTCTCTTCCACGTCGACGGCGCCGTCGAAATGCAACTCCGCGCCGGTGCGACTTCGTAGCGCTGCTCCAATCGAAGCCGTCGCTCGAGAGATCAGTTCACGATAAGCCTGCGCGGCAAGTCCTTCAGCATCTTCGGAACGTCCAATCGCCAAGGCCCCCAAGCGATTGAGAACGTCTCCCGGACAACCCACCGCAACAAGGGAGGCAGCAGCAACATCGCAAGGGAAAACGACCCAGACCGGATCAACCCAGGCCGGCAACCCGTCTTCCCGCGGCATACAGGCTTCCAGCGCCAAGACTCCCGCCTCGGGATTCGAGAGTGCCAGCGCCTTGCAGGCTCCCTCGGCCCATGCCGCTGACACCCAATGTTCGGTTCGGCTCTTGTTCCAGACTTCCGTGCCGCTCATGTATTCATCGCTCCGTTTTGATCGCCATCCTCTGCCAACACCTGCACTGCTCGTCGAAGCCCCACATTCACCACACGCGCGGTGAACTTGGCCATGCCGCTGACCAAGACGTCAGCTGGGCGAGTGACAGGAGTTCCCAAGGACAGAATGTCGTCCGGCGCAAGGTCGAGGACGTCTCGAATCGTCATGCTGCCGCCCGACACGCGAGCTTCGAGCGGTACGGTGACTTCTCGCAGTAACGATTTCATGTGCCGCGTGGGCCGAGCGTCGCCCGATTGCTTCTTCACCGACCACTGCTGCTCCAACTTCTGGCCCATCATCTTGACCATGACCGATGGCACTCCGAAGTTCATCCTGCCGTGCGCATCGTCCACCTGGATCTCGAAGCCAATCGCCAAAACGGCTTCATTCGGCGCGAGGATCTGCACCAATTGCGGCTGGGTCTCGGTGTCGTCCACCTCAAACGAAACTTCCCCAACGCTCGACCAGGCGTCGCGCAGATCATGCAGCACGAGGCGAAAGATCGTCTCCATCACGCTGCGCTCGATTTCAGTCAGCTCTTTGCTCTGGTCGGCAGGGTGTTTGCCGTCTCCGCCAAGCACAATGTCCAGCATCGGCATAACCAGGGACGGATTGATCTCCAACACGGCGTTGCCGTCCATCGGCTTGACTGCGACATGAGCGATGCACGTCGGAGTGGGCAAGCAACCCAGAAATTCCGCGAAGGTTCGCTGCTCGACGGACGCCAGACTGATCGTTACGCTGGTACGCAAGTAGGCGCCCAGCGAAGCCGCCAAGCGCCGTGCCAGAAAATCGTGGACCAAGTACACGGCGCGGACTTGCTCCTTCGGAATCCGATCCGGCCGGCGAAAGTCGTACAAGGTCTCCGCCTGCTTTGCGGCGCTTGGCGCAGTGGTGTCCCCGTGCTTCTTAAACAGCCGATCAATTTCCTCTGGGCTCAGTGCGCTGCGCATGATGCTCAATACCTAGCGAGGCCACTTCATATGCATTGCCGAACGTAGCCGCAGTATCGCCTGCGATTTCAATTGCGACACTCGCGTTTCATGTAAGTCGACAATCTTGGCAATCTCGCGCAGCGTGAATTCCTTGGTGTAGTAGAGCGTGATGATAATGCGCTCGACTTCCGGCAGTCTGGCGATCAGGTCGGCTACGACACGGCGCAGCTCCGACTGCTCCAGCAACGCCGACGGCCACTCATCTTCGTCGTCGGAGATGAATCGCAACACGCTGGAGCCCTCGCCGTCGCCTGTCGGGCCCTGCTCCATCGGCGCCAAGTTGATCCCGCGGATCTCCACTAGCCAGCGGCGATATTCTTCCAACGTGATGCTGAGATGCGCCGCGACCTCATCTTCGGTCGGAGTCCGCTTTAGGTTTCTCTCCAACAACCCGAGGGCGGCTTCAATCTGTTTTGACTTGCGGCGCTTATTCCGAGGCGCCCAATCCAGGCTTCGCAAACTATCGAGAATCGCACCGCGGATCTTGTGCTCCGCGTAGGTCTTCAACTTGACGTTCAACGTTTCGTCGAAATGATCCACCGCGTCAATCAGCCCCAACACGCCGGCGCTGATAAGATCGTCCAGGCAAACGCTCTCCGGCAGCTTGTCGTGAATGCGCGACGCGATCAATTTCACTTGCCCTAGGTGTTCGAGAATGCGCCGGTCCCTCTCTGGCCGTTCGAACAGATCGGTAGGCATGGCGAGTGTGGGCTTGGGGTACATCACCGTGTGTTGCGGCGCTAGGCGAAGGCCGGCTCGATCTCCATGCCGCCCACGGCAAGCCTGGTCAGCTCATCCGGGTCGGCGAGGGACAAGTCTTGCGCGGTCCGTTGTCCAGTCGTCAAGTACGCAATCGGCAGTCCGAATCGCAAACTTTCGTCCAATAGCGTCCCAGGCGCCGCAGCCTCGTCCAATCGGGTAAAGATCAGGCTGCTCGCCGATGCCCCAAAGGCTTCGAATCCGCGTCGGATGTCTTCCGGACGGCTTGTCGCGCTCAACGTCAAATGGACGTCCACCTGGTCGCATTGACGCAGCCCCTCGTGCAGCGCCCGTTGCCTGCCGGCGTCGCGCAACGGATAACCCGCCGTGTCCAGCAACAGCAGGTCAGGCGCGTCGTTCCCGCGTCTTATCTCATCCAGCGCTGCGGGCAAGTCTTCAGGCTCTTCGACTAATCGCAGCGGCGCGTCCAGCAACCCTGCATAGGCCTCCAGATGATCCACGCCGCCCACCCGGTATGGGTCGACGCACACGAAGCCAATGGAGCGGCCTCGCGAGAAGCCCAACGAGACAGCGAGCTTGGCCAACGTACTGGTCTTGCCCGCCCCGGCTGGACCCACGACGGCGACGGTGTGCGGCGCATCCGAGCTCGGTGCCTCGCCCGGGCGAATCTTCCACATCGAGCGCACACGCGCATAAAGCCGATCGCGCAGCGTGTGATAAGGCGCGTCCCGCTCGGCCCCGGCTTCCAGTTCCGCCGCTAATCGCGCAGCCAACGCCGGGGAAACGCCGCGCCTCACCAGCCGAACGAAGAGCTCACCCACTACCTTGTTTTCAAACACCGGCGTAAAGGCCGAGTCGACCACTCCGCTTGGCCGGGGCGCTCTGCGTATCGAGTCCAAGTCCGTGCGCAACCGCCGCAGCTCTTCCAACAGCGGGTCTTCTTGCGACGCTTGGACGGCGCTGCCCGCCGGAGGTTTAGCGATACGTTCTACCTCCGCTTCAGCAAGACCTGTGCCGAACGTAACGCTCAGTTTGGCTCCGGTCCCCCCCTTGGGATTCTCCGTCGAGCCAATCAGCACCGCGTCATCGCCTAGCTCGATTCGCGCCAACCGCAAGGCGGCCTGCACGCTATCGGCGTTGTAGGTTTTCAGTCTCATGGCGCCTAACTCCTAACCAATCGCTCCTAACGAGATGAGCCGCGCATTCGCCGGAACTTCGGCGTGGGAAATCGCCGCCAACAACGGCATGTCGCTCTCCACCAACTGGCGCACCGCAAAGCGCACAGAAGACGAGCACACCAGCGCGGCCGGACCGTGCAGCACGCCTACCGTCTTCTTGATTTGTCTCGCCGCCTCGCCAAGCGCCGCTGGATCCATCGATAGTCGTGAGCCCTGCTCGTTGTGTTCCACGCCGGCTTGCAGAAGCGACTCTAACGACGGACCCAATAGGTACGCCGGCAAGTCCCCCTTGTCATTGAGATACGGCTGCACCACGCTGCGCCCCAACGCCTGCCTGACGTACTCCGTCAACAGCGTGGGATTCTTCGTCGCCGCGCCTGCTTCAGAAAGAGCTTCCAAGATCGACACGGCATCACGGATCGATACGCGCTCGCGCAACAAGTTCTGCAGTACCTTCTGTACGATCGAGAGCGACATCATCTGCGGAACGAGATCCTCAATCAGCTTCGGGTTCTCGTCCTTGACGCGTTGCAGCAATCCATCGGCATCCTGACGCGTGAACAGCTCATGCGAATGCCGCCGGATGAGCTCCGTCAAATGCGTAGCGACCACATTGGCCGAATCCACGACCGTATAACCCAGCAAGCGCGCTTTGTCCGCTTGCTCTTGCGGGACCCACAGTCCCTCCAGGCCGAACGCCGGCTCCTTGCAGGCCACTCCTTCGATCACTCCGTTGGGATGCCCTGCCTTGATCGCCAACACGGAGTCGGCATAAAGCTCAAAGCGGGCGATCTCTACTCCCTTGAGCAGCACGACATACTCGCGCGGCTTGAGTTGCAGGTTGTCCGTCACGCGCACAGGCGGCAGTACAAAGCCCAGTTCCTGTGCCAACTGACGGCGAACACCCGCGATGCGCGTCAACAGCGCGCCGCCTTGCGCGGCATCCACAATCTTCACCAGGGCCAAACCCACTTCGATCGCCAATGGCTCGACTCGCAGCAGCGATTGCACGTTCTCCGGTTCTTTCGGTTGCGGCAGTTGCGGCGCGGCGCTCGGGAAGGTTCTGCTCTGTTTACCTAGGCGCCACCCGGCCGTTGCCGCCCCGCCGCCGAGCAACAGAAACGGCGCTGCAGGCAAGCCCGGAACGGCCGCCAGCGACCCCATCACGCCGGCCGCTAACATCAGCGGCTCCGGACGTCCGAATAGTTGCTTGCCGAAGTCCACGCCCAGACTGTTTTCTCCCGCCGCGCGAGTCGTGATGATGCCGCCTGAGACCGAGATCAGCAGCGCCGGAATCACCGTCACCAAACCGTCGCCGACCGTGAGCACCGTATAGGTTTTCAACGCTTGTTCAATGGGCATGCCATGAGAGATCGCGCCAATCAGGAACCCAGCCAAAATGTTCACGCACGTGATGATGATGCTGGCGATCGCGTCACGCTGAGTGAAGCGCACAGCGCCGTCGATCGCCCCATAGAACTCCGCTTCGCGCGATACCGCCTCGCGCCGGCGGCGCGCTTCGCCTTCGTCGATCAACCCTGCGTTGAGATCCGCGTCGATGGCCATCTGCTTGCCTGGCAACGCGTCCAACGTGAAACGCGCCGTGACTTCAGAAATACGCACGGCGCCGTGATTGATGACCACGTACTGAATGGCGATCAGCAGGATGAAGACCACGATGCCCACGACGAAATTGCCGCCGACCACGAAGTCGCCAAACGCTTCGATGACGTCTCCCGCTGCGCCCGGGCCTTCGTGCCCATTCATCAGAATCAGTCGCGTCGATGAGATGTTCAGCGCCAGCCGCAGCAGCGTAAGCAGCAACAGCAGCGAGGGGTAGACGCTCAGCTCCACCGGACGCTCGATATACATCGTGGCGATCAAGGTGACGACCGAAAGCGTGATATTGCAGGAGATGAGTAGGTCCAGCAGCAACGGCGGGACGGGCAAGACCATCATCAGCACAACGGCCATGATCGACGCGGGCACAATCGCGTTGATCCCTGCGCGATTGGTTAGCCTGAGCGGTTGCGTCATAAACCCGGCCCCGAGCTACAGCTCGGAGACTCGGGTTCTATCGGCAAACGGAGCGCGCCTGCTTAGGGCGCCGGGCGGCGTATCTCTGTTTGTCTAATCAATCGACGCGCTGCTAATCTCGCCGTATGGCCACGGCATCCTTGACGCAACGGACCAGTCGTACAGACAGCTGGTGGCTCCAACCGGCCGCCACGGCCATCGGACTTATTGTGTTGTTTGGCTACCTGACGTTTCGGGCGTTCAACGCGACCTACGTCTGGTTCGACCCCTATATCAGCCCGGCCGTAGCGCCCCCGCTGTTCACCCCAGCGTCCGGTTATCCGGGGGCTGTCCCAGTAGACCACGCATGGCTTGGCGCCTTTCCCGCATGGTGGCCGTCGTTCCTGCCGCAAACACCCGCGTTCTTCATCCCCTGGATGGCGATCGCCTTCCGCTTCACTTGCTACTACTACCGAGGCGCCTACTATAAAGCCATTTTCCTGACGCCGCCGTCGTGTGCCGTGCGCGGCGTCCGCCGGAACTATCGCGGCGAGACTTCACTACTGCTCTTTCAGAATCTCCACCGCTACACGCTCTATGGCGCCGTGTTCCTACTGGCTTGTCTCTGGTGGGAGGGAGCTGCCGCGTTCTTTCGCGATGGCCAATTCGGTATCGGCGTCGGGTCTGTGGTGATGGTGATTAACGCGGCGCTGCTAACCGCCTACACATTCGGCTGCCACTCATGGCGGCATCTGATCGGCGGCCGGCGCGACTGCTTCACGTGCGCTGGCGCCCCTTCTTCAACCTACCGGCTCTGGAAGGGTTCGACGTGGCTCAACGAGCGGCATATGCTCTTCGCCTGGTGCAGCCTCTTCTGGGTCGCCTTTACCGATCTCTATATCTATCTGGTCTCTAGCGGCGTCATTCGCGATCTCAATACCTGGTAGGCCCTTATTGGTTCGACTCCTCCAACTTGCGGCGCTCTTCTTCTAACGCCTCGTGCTTCTCTCTTAGCGCCTCGCCCAACTCTTTCATGCGCTGTTCAAAGGGTCTCATGTCGATCTGTAGGCGGCTCATCTCTTCCTCCAATCGCTGAAGTTTCGGCTGGCGCTCTTCCATACGTTTGGCGATTTCCTGCATTTGCCTTTGCAGCGCCTCACGTTGCTCGGAATCGAAAGCTTGGCCCATCTTGGCTCCGATCTCGGCCATCTCCTGAGCCAATGGCGCAATCGACTTTCTGTATTCCTCAGCCATTCTCTGGGCCGCCGCTTGAATCTTCTGTTGCTGGGGCCGGAAACTCTCGCGAACGTACTCTTGCATGCGCTGCGCTTCACGCTGAATCTCATCGAGTTCGGGCTGCAATTCCTCTCGCCAACGCCTCGCTTGTTCGGCCATGGCCC
>CAZYOX010000173.1:0-9248 GCA_964649285.1 uncultured Bryobacterales bacterium
CCCTAACACTGCTTCCGATGCATCGGAGCCCCTGGCCGTGTCTGGCCCAACCAGGAGTCTTCTGTTCTTAGGTATAGCAGGGTGTGTCAAGCGCCAAGGACCGCGCTCTGAAGCGGCGCGGCTCGGTTTGCGCTGGACGGCGTGCGGATTCAGGGCTTCCCAACCGCTCCTTTACAGTCGCGGCACGGACGCGCTACGTCCGTGCGGATCATGGGGTCTCGGTAATCGCTCCATTAGGAAGTGAGTCTGTGTCTCGCCCGTGCGTTGGAATCCCTCCCAACCCCAGGTCTTATCGACATAGTCCTGCATGCTTGCGCGATGCAGGAGCCAAAGGTATTCCCGGTCCTCGGGCTTGCCGGGCGAAGACGGATTCGTTGGTTTTGAGGCTCAGACTATTGACCATCTCTACAGAAGATAAGCGATCGCCTCACTGACTTAGGCGCGGTGCGGCTTGGAGGCGCCCAGTACTCTGGGTGCGGGAGGTGATCTGGAAGATCGCCATGCACTTCTTCGAACAAAGCACGCAAGAACTTTTTGGATGGATTCGCGACGAAGTTGAACTGCGAAAGCCTTTGGCCATCGGCAGTCGCGGCATCAAGGTAAAGCGGCTGCAAGAGTGGTTGAATATACGAGGCTACGGTCTCGTGGTCGACAGCGATTTCGGTCCGGTAACCGCGCAAGCGGTGGGACGCTTCCAAACAGGCGCCCGCCTGCCGGTGACGGGCCGAGTGGATCAATCGACCTTTGACCAATTGGTCTTGCCGATGACGCGCACGTTGCGACGTCCGCGGCGAGGACGATCGTCACTGGGCGCGATGATTGTGGCTTGCGCACAGCGGCATCTGCGCGAGCGCCCGATTGAGACCGGCAGCCAAAATTGCGGTCCGTGGGTGAGGCTGTACATGCAAGGCAACGACGGCAGCTCCTGGCCTTGGTGCGCAGGATTTGTGCGCTTCTTGCTGGAGCAAGCACGCCAAAGACTCGACGTTCCATTGCCTATTGCCGGCTCGTTCTCGTGCGACTCGCTTGCCGCGCAAGCGCGCGAGGCGAGCCTGTTTGTCGGTGAGCGAGATGCCGTTCCCGGAGCGATTCCTCCCGGCGCCTTTTTTCTGGTGAGACGGACGGCGACGGACTGGACGCATGTCGGCGTGGTGACGCGCTCGGGCCCCGAGGCGTTTGACACGATCGAGGGCAACACCAACGATGACGGGAGCCGCGAAGGGTTCGCGGTCTGCGCCCGCACTCGTGGCTTCAAGGACAAAGACTTCATCGTTTGGAAGGCAGCTTGAGGACGGCGCATACTACCCATAACGCCGCGAAAGCGTGAGAATGAGGGCTTCCTACCCCCATGGAACAACAAGAAATCGCCTTCCCTGTGCTGACCGACGCGCAGATCGCCGCCGTCGAAAAGTTCACTACGTGTAACCGCTTCGAGGCCGGGGAGACGCTTTTCTCGGCCGGTGAGCGCGACTTCAAGTTCTTCATCATCAAGAGCGGCGAAGTCGCCATCCATGAGAACTCGTCGGGCGAGGATCGCATTCTCGTCAAACACGGGCCGGGCCAGTTTAGCGGCGACATCGACATGCTCACCGGGCGCGCGGCGATCGTCACCGCCGTTGCAGAAACAGACTGCCAGGTCTACGAAATTTCCCGCTCCGATCTGCGCCGCATTCTCAACGAGATGCCTATCTTGAGCGACATCCTGCTGCGCGCCTTCTTGATGAGGCGGCAGATGCTCGAAGAGTCGGGGCTGATTGGCGCGCGAGTAGTGGGGTCCCGATTCTCCAAAGACACGCACCGCATTCGCGAGTTCCTGTCGCGGCACCGCGTCCCTTTTACGTGGGTTGATCTTGAGAACGATCCTAGCGTCGACGAGTTGCTGCAGCACTTCAACGTCGCTCGATCTGAGACGCCAATCGTGGTCTGCGGTCGCGGCGCGATGGTGCGCAACCCCAGCAACGCGCAGCTAGCCGACCACATCGGAATCCGCAAGCCTCTTGAGCACGCGATACACGACCTGGTAATCGTCGGCGCTGGCCCGGCTGGGCTGGCGGCCGCCGTGTATGGCGCTTCCGAAGGGCTTAAGACCGTGCTGCTCGATCGGATCGGGCCCGGCGGGCAAGCAGGCGCCAGCTCGAAGATCGAGAACTACATGGGATTCCCGATGGGCCTTTCCGGCACGGAGTTGGCCACGCGAGCCATGCTGCAAGCGCAAAAGTTTGGCGCCGTTCTCAATGCACCCGCCTCCGTCGCGACGCTCAGTTGCGAGACGGGTTATCACGTATTGGGCCTTGAAGACGGACCGGACATCTCCGCACGCTGCGTGCTGATCGCCACCGGCGCTTCTTACCGCAAACTGCCGATCGACTGCGACAGATGGGAGGGTTCGGGCGTTTACTACTCCGCCACCGCAGTCGAGGCGCAGTCTTGCCAGGATGGACAAGTCATCGTGGTTGGAGGCGGCAACTCGGCCGGCCAAGCGGCCGTATTTCTCTCGCAGAGCACGCAGAAGGTGCGCTTGCTGATTCGCGGCGGCGACATCGGCAAGGGCATGTCGTCGTATCTGGTCGAGCGCATCCAGCAAACGGAGAACATTGAAGTGCATCTGCACACAGAAATCAGCAAGATGCACGGCGATGACTGTCTCACCGCCGTGGAACTCACCTGCCACGCCAACGGCGATTGCGACACCGTCGAGTGCACAGCGGTTTTCGTGTTGATCGGGGCCGTGCCGTTCGTGTCTTGGCTGCCGGATTCGGTGCAACGCGACCGCAATGGATTTGTCCGAACCGGGCCGCAGTTGCTGCCGTCAGATGCATGGACGCTGCAACGGCCCCCGTTCTTCTTGGAGACGAGTTGTCCGGGCGTATTCGCCGCCGGGGATGTCCGCGTGGGCTCGACCAAGCGCGTGGCGTCAGCAGTCGGCGAAGGCGCGATGTCGGTGATGTTCGTCCATCAGTACCTTGCCTCGAATTAAAACGATATGCCCCGATCCTGCGCACATCTAGACCAAATCAGACACGTCACGCCAAACTCCAAGGGCTGCGAAGAATGCCTTGCCATGGGCGACCGTTGGGTCCACTTGCGGTTGTGCCTCAGCTGCGGGCACGTCGGCTGCTGCGACTCCTCCAAGAACAAGCACGCCACGAAGCACTTTCACGCGACCTCGCATCCGATTGTGCAGTCGCTGGAGCCTGGCGAATCCTGGCGCTGGTGCTACCCTGACCAGCTCTTTATGGAGTAGCCGTTAGTGCAGCCATGTGCTGTGCGGCTTGTTTGGCGAAGACCTTCGCCTCGCGTTCGAAGCTGATGGCGTTGTATGCGGCGAACTTGGTTAACCCGCGGCGCCGATGTTGGAAGTACTCCCACAAATAGGCGGCGTAGAATTTCACTGCGCCTAACTCGCGTTGCTGTTTCACGTGGTAGAGTTCCTCGGCCAAGAGCTCGACGCCGCGCAACGTCTCTAGATAGCGCGCCGTCGCCTCAATTCCCCTACGGCAGTTGAGGTAAATGCCCGCCGCGCCGAACAACCAAGAGTACAGCGGCACGCTCAGCGCGATCGCGCCGACGCTGCGGGGCAACCAGCGAGTCCCGTCGTAGAGACGCACCTTGGCCAAGTCGATGCACGCCAACTCATCGAAGCGGCCGAAACGCTCCTTCATCGCGTCGGGCATGGTGCATCCAGACCAGTGCGACAATTCCAACACTACGTATCAGACGAAGCAATCGCGCTGGATGATTCCTCTATTTGGGCAAGCGGTTCGCTTGTTCGGCGTAAAGCGGGTTGCGCGGAAACTCCTTGGCCAGGCCGCGCAGAAGCGCTCGCGCTTGGTCGTAGTTCTCATCCCGCACAGCGGCCACCGCCAACATGAGCCGGGCGAACGGCTTCATGTACAGGCCGTGTTTGATGCACAGCTTGACGTTCTCTATGCCGCGCGCCGCATCCGTTTCCGATCCGTAGGCGCGCAGCAGCCAACGCACGGGCATGGGCTTCTGGCTCAGGATGTAGTTCTCAATGCCGATGGCGAGATAGGCGTCGCCGTATCGCGGATCGATCTCGATCAACTTCTTGGCGTGGACGCGGCCTGCCTTCATCGCCTTGAGGCTGGCCAGGTAGCGCCCCTCGACCAAACCGAGATAGTCCGAACGCAGGCCCTGGGCCATCGCCTTGGCGAAAAGAGCGTCCTTGTCCATCGGCGAACGCGCCAATGCGGCATCCGCGAGCCGCTCGCCCTTGGTCAGCGCTTGCTCGAACTTGGCCTTCAGTTCGGGGTCGCCGGGCGGCGCCTTGTCCCACTCGCGATCGTCGAGAAAGAACTCGATCTCAAGGATGTGCAGGCGGTTGAACTCGGTAAACAGGTATGCGGCGGCATCCGAGACAGCGGCGAAGGGATCATCGGGATGAGTCCGCTGCCAAGCGCCAAAGATGCGGTGCGCCTCCTCGAACTGCAGGTTGTACATGGCCTGATAGCCGTCTTCGAGGGTCGCCTCAGCTCTTGCGCCAACGGAGACGCTCAGCAGCAAGATCCCTAGCACCAACGAGCGCATCGAGCCTAGCTTACCGTCCGCGGCCGGAATGCGCACGGTCGCCCGCCAAACGAGCCATGGATGTGAATCCATGGTTGCCTGCCGCACGCCCGAAACCCCGCATTCATCTAACAACGCCGGGCTCACGCCCGGCGCTCAGGAAACGGCGCCGGAGCGGGATGCTTGTCACAGGGTGGTATCATGGCCTGAAGTGCAGTCGATGCGCTGAAGGGCGCATCGGCTTTGTATTTAAGGACTTCCCAGAGTCATCCATGGCGTGGTTCCGCAAGGATTCCGGTAACGGAAGCGATCAGAGCAAGGTTCGCACTGAGGGCCTTTGGTTCAAATGTGACGCTTGCGGGGCCATCATATGGAAAAAGGATCTGGAAGCGGCATCCTACGTCTGCGACAAGTGCGGCTTCCACTTTAAGATCGGCGCGCGCGATCGTCTGCGGGCCTTCTTCGACGAGGAGACCTGGGAAGAGTTCGACGCTGGCCTGCGCTCGACCGATCCGTTGCAATTCGTCGACCAGAAGCCCTATCAACAGCGGCTGGAAGCGGCTACCGCCAAAACGGGGTTGAAAGATGCCGTCGTCTCGGCCGAAGGGCGTATCTTGGGCCGGACGGTAATCATTTGCGCCATGGAATACAGCTTCATCGGCGGCAGCATGGGCGCAGTGGTGGGCGAGAAGATTACTCGCGGCATCGAACGGGCCATAGCCAAGAAGGCCCCGCTGATTGTGATTTCTGCGTCAGGCGGCGCGCGCATGATGGAAGGCATGGTCAGCTTGGTGCAGATGGCCAAGATCTCCAGCGGTCTAACCCGCCTAGCGGACGCGAAACTGCCCTACATTAGCGTGCTCACCGATCCGACAACCGGCGGCGTAACGGCCAGTTTCGCCATGCTGGGCGACTTAAATATCGCCGAACCGGGCGCGCTAATCGGCTTTGCCGGGCCGCGTGTCATTGAACAGACGATTCGCCAAAAGCTTCCCAAAGGCTTTCAACGCTCCGAGTTTCTCGTCGAACACGGCATGCTCGACGCCGTGGTGCCGCGCGCTAACCAGCGCGACTTCGTCGCGCGAGCGTTTGATTTCTTCTGCGGCCCCCTTCGATGACCTACGAGCAGTCGACGGACTACCTGCTCTCACTGCTCGGGGCGCGGGGACAGCGCTACGGATTGGAGCGCATCACCCGGCTTGTCGAACTTCTGGGGCATCCCGAGCGCAAGTTCCGAACCATCCATATCGCCGGTACCAACGGCAAGGGCTCGGTCTGCGCCATGATCGACGCCGGACTGCGGGCGGACGGCAAGACCGTCGGATTTCACTCTTCGCCGCATTTGGTCGAGTTCACGGAAAGGTATAAGATTAATGGGCAACTGATTGATCAGACGTCTTTTGCCGATATTATTGCCCGGATTAAAAGAGCGGTGGACGAGATGGCGGCGGAGGCTTCCAATCCGCAGCTGGCGACGATGTTCGAAGCGGTGACGGCGGCGGCTTTTTGCGCCTTTGCAGAAGCCGGCGTCGAGTGGGCGGTCATCGAAACCGGCTTAGGCGGCAGGCTCGACGCCACGAATATCGTCCAGCCCAAACTGGCCGTCATCACGCCCATCTCGCTCGATCATCAAGACAAGTTGGGGTACGACCTGGCAAGCATCGCCAGAGAGAAAGCTGGGATTTTGAAGGCGGGTTGCGGGGCGGTGTTCTCTCGCCAAGAGCCGGAAGCAGCCCAAGTGCTGGCCGAACGCAGCAAGGTCTGTGACTCGGTGGTCTGGGCCGAGGAAGCCTGGAGGCCGCGAGAAAGCGCGGCCGATTCGCGGGGGCGCTACAGGATCGTTGCCGATGGTCCGGGCGGCAAGAGCGTCGAGGCACGGATTGCCTTGCCCGGCGAACACCAGGTTGGGAACGCGCTGACGGCCATCGCAGCGCTCGACGCGATCGCCGTGCCGGTTGCGGCGATAGCGCGCGGGCTGGAGTCGGTCGAGTGGCCAGCGCGCCTCGAGTGGCTCAACACGGAGCCAGCAGCGCTGTTGGACTCGGCGCATAACCCGGCGGGCGCCGATTCGTTGGCGCGGTATCTGCGCGAGTTCTGCACGGACCGTCGCATCACGCTCCTGTTCGGCGCGTCGAAGGATAAGGCCTACGCCGAAGTCGCCCGGTTGCTGTTCCCTTTGGCCGAGCGTGTGATTTTGACGCAAGCGGCGATGTCGCGAGCGGCGACCGCGAACGACTTGCTGCACGACGTGGGACCGTACGCGGGTCGTGTCCAGACGGCGCCCACGATCGCGGCGGCCTGGGAACTCGCGGCGCAGGAGCGTGATCCCGACAGACTGGTGGTGATCTCCGGTTCGATCTTCTTGGCTGGCGAAGCACGCGAGTTGCTGATGGCCCGGAGGGTAAGCCATGCCTGAGTGGCTCGGTCACGCGCGGTCCGTCCTATGGATGTGTCCGTTGATTGGCTTGGCGACGGCCTTCATGGGCACGGTGTCGATGTTCTCTTCGATCTTCGACGCGACAGGAAGACTGCAACACAAGGTCGCCGTGGCTTGGGCCAAGATGCTGCTCAAGATTTGCCTGGTCCGCGTGGATGTGATCGGCGCTGAGCGGCTCGATCCGAATCAGCCTTACGTTTTTTGCTCCAACCATTTCAGCCTGATTGATACGCCGTTGACCTTCGCCTCGATGCCTAGGGAGTTTCGCATCCTGGCGCGGCACAAGCTGTGGCGAATTCCCTTCCTCGGTTGGCACTTGGGCCGTGCGGGACACTTGCCGGTCAATCGCGAGAATCCGCGCGAGGCCGTCAAGAACATCCAAGAGGCGGCAGATCGCATCCGCACAGGAACCTCGATCGTGTTGTTCCCTGAAGGGGGCCGCAGGCACCCGGGACAGCAGCCGCCGCCGTTCAAGCCGGGCGCCGCGCACATTGCCATTCGTGCCGGTGCGCCGATCGTTCCAATGGCCATCGTCGGTACCAGCCGCATCTTGCCGCGAGGGTCTTCGCACCTGCGCCCAGGGCGAGCGGAATTGCGCATTGGCGAGCCGATCCCGACAACAGGCCTGGCAAATCAGGATGGGAAAACGCTGATCCGCCAGGTGCAAGAGACGGTGGAAGCGATTTGGCAGGCCCCAAACTGGAAGTGATCCTCAATCGAGGACTTGTTTGGCGATCGTCTGCAGTTGCATGTTCGACGACCCTTCGTAGATCGTGCCGATCTTAGCGTCGCGGTAAAGCTTCTCGACCGGGTAGTCTCTGGTGAAGCCGACGCCGCCGTGCAGATCGACCGACAAAGCGGCCGTACGCACGGCAAGTTCCGATGCGTAAAGTTTGGCCATGGCCGCCTCCTTCACGAAAGGCTTGCCTGCGTCCTTGAGGCGCGCCGCGTTGTAGACCAAGAGACGTGCGGCTTCGATCTCGACGGCGGCCTGCGCTACTTGATGTTGCACTGCTTGGAAGTCGGCGATGCGCTGGCCGAACTGCTTGCGCTGCTTGATGTGTCCGATGGCATGCGCGAGCGCCGCTTCGGCCACGCCGAGCATTTGGGCGCCGATGGCGATGCGCCCTTCGTTCAGCGTTTCGATGGCGATCTTGTAGCCCTTGCCGAGTTCGCCGAGGACGTTCGCGCGCGGCACGGGGCAGTTGTCCAGGATCAGCTCGCAGGTGGAAGATGCGCGGATTCCTAGCTTGTCTTCTTTACGGCCCACGATGAAACCAGGGAACGACCGCTCCACAACAAAAGCCGTGACGCCGCGGTAGCCTGATGCCGGGTCCACCGTGGCGAACACGATGAACAGCTCCGACTCGGCCGCATTGGTGATCCACAACTTACGGCCAGTAAGCGAAAAGAAATCACCTTCATCCTTGGCGCGGGTCTGCAGGGCGAAAGCGTCGCTGCCCGAACCGGCCTCGCTTAGCGCGTACGAGCCAACCCAGCTTGCCGCCATCTTGGGAAGTAGGCGCTTTTTCTGCTCTTCCGTGCCCCAACGCAGCAGAGCATTGTTGACCAGCGTGTTCTGCACATCGACGACCACGCCCGCCGACGCGTCCACGCGAGACAGTGCCTGCACGGCCAATACGGCCATGAAGAACGAACCGTCTTGGCCGCCGTGGCGCTCGGGAATGCCGATGCCCATCAAACCCAGTTCGAAGAAGCGCTGGATCAACTCCGGACGGAAGCGGCCCTCGGCGTCCATGGCGCGGACATGCGGCTTGATTTCTTCGGCGGCAAAGCGCAGAACGGTGTCGAAGAAATACTGCTCTTCTTCGTCGAGGATCGTCAGGGGATGCGACATCGCGATTGCCGATGCCAAGCCTCTACTGGTTCTCGCTGACCGGGTCTTCGACCGGCACTTCTTCCACGGTGGGATCGTAAAGGATGCAGCCGCAGAACTCGCAAGTAATTACGTCTTCGTCGCCGCTGCGGCGCAGTTGCTGCAGCACATGTTGCCGCAAAACCATGTTGCACGAACTGCAACGGCCAGCAATGGCGGCAGAGACTGCGCGGTCCTTCAACTTGCGGCGAACGCGCTCGTAAGCGCGAAGCAGACGCGGCGGAACCTTCTCCGCCACACGGTTTCGCTCGACGCGCTCCGCTGCTTGTCGGAGGCGAGGCAGTAGCTCGGCCGCCATCGCCTCGGTGGTGCCACGCCCCGCGTGTGCGGCGATGTTCATCGCCGCGATGACGTCCCCGTCCGGCCCGTGCAGTGGCACCGCGAGAG
>CAZYOX010000174.1:0-9210 GCA_964649285.1 uncultured Bryobacterales bacterium
TCTCGGGTCCGAACAACAGGATCTCAGTACCACTAGATTTTGAACCTTTCCTTAGGCATGGTATTAAAGGTAAACTCTCAAGGAACTTAGAAAGGACCAGTAGTCGAACTAAACACTTCGCTTCGGGTCTCATCTGCGCGATTTAGGGAGGACAGCAGAAAATACACCATGTTTAAGAAAACAGCAATCCTAGCGGCCGCCATGGCGATGAGCGTCATTGGGGCCCAAGCAGGCAACTTAGTTCCTGGCTGCGGCTATGCCAGGTACGACACGACTTCGGGCGTCATTGGCGCCGACGGGCTCGGCTCGAAATACAATGCAATCATCTCTGGCGACAAGTGCTACGGCAACTTCTCGATCATCGATTCTTCGACGGCAGAGGCGTTTGCTACCCCGGTCACAGTGACGGCCGACTTTTTTAACGGCAACGGAATCCTGACTTTCACCAGCGGCGGCTTCCACGCCGACTCCGGCATTATTGACCTGCGGCTACGATTCACGGTTACCGTGCTGGACGGCTACGATTTCTTCATCACGTCGATTGGGCAATCGCTCGCTGGCGACGTGGGTTCAGCTCCCGGCGCGTTGGTTCGTATTGAAGAAGGCGCGTGGGGCGGAGGCTTCTGGGGAATCGGTCACCTCGGCAACTCGACGGTCAACTTGCCGGGCGATAAAGAGGACCCGGCCGGTGAAGTCGCCGACGAGTTGATCCTTTCCAGCGCTGTAAAGCAGCTTTGGGTACAGAAGGACATCCGGTTCTCTGCCGGTAGTTGCGAAGGCGTTACCGCGCCTTGCACCCTCGGCGCCTCAGCGACCACTTTTAGCCAGATCTTCTATCAGACGCCTGGAGATGACCTGACGGACGTTCCGGAACCGGCGACCATGTTGCTCTTCAGCACGGCCTTGCTCGGCCTCGGCTATATGAGGAGGAAGAGAAGCTAGAACTCCTCTTCCAAGGACTGCTCTCCTCTCTAAGAAAACGCCCCGTCGAGGCCTTTGGCCCGACGGGGTTCTTATTTGTCTAAGGCGCAGTGAAACTCAATGAGCTGACGGAAAGCTCATCCTTGCCGGGCAAGCGGAATCCGAACCGGCCCTTGGCGAAATCGGCCCCGGTGAACTTCCAACGATCAATCTCGACCCATTCGCCGGCTCGCTGGATGCGGTGGATGATCTCGTTATCGGTCACTTCGATTTCAATCACGACGGCCCGGAAGTCCGCCAAGCGATGAGCTACCTCGACCGGCTTGGAGCGCTGGCCCTGGGAAACAACTGTGCGGATGAAGTTGTCCCTACCGATTTGGAACCAAGCATAGTTGCTCTCATCGACGTAGTTGACCATCCATTGCAGCCTGCGGCCGCGCTCGATATTGACTGCCAGGCGGTATTTGCCGGCGCCCATGGCCGGCAGCAGCACGGCCTCCCCGCCGCGCCGTACGAGCCGGTCGCCCTGTTTGCTCCAAGCTGGGTCCGCTGCGAGGATACTCATCAGATTTTGAGGCCCCGTTGGTCTAGCGGGAGCTAGAGGTTCGAAGCGAATCTCGGCCGTCACAGTTTCGCCTCCCATGACGCGAACATCGGCAGTCACCGGGCGAAATCCATTCGCCGAGGCTTCGATGCGGTAGCCGCCTTCCGGCAACGACGCTCGTCTGTTTTGCAACTGCACGATCTCGCCTTGTGAGTTGCGCACCACCAGCAGGGGCGTCACGGAGGATGGAGTTATCGAGACAGTCAGATCCCCGCTGCTGCGAATCAGAGAACCATCGAGCGGCGTATTTTCGCCGACCACGAATTGCAGCTGCTCGGTCCGTGTACGATACCCGGTTTTGGCGATTTGGATGACACGGTCGCCGGGACGGACCGCGCTGTAAGAGAACTCTCCGGCACCCGAAGTTTCGCCCACGGTTTCTCCGTCGATTCTTACCTGCGCGCCAATTGGGGCGCCCAGAATCTTCAGCGTCGCCAACTGCGGCTCGGGCTTGAGTTCCGCCTCAACCTGGGCGCGCGCTCCCTTGCGGACTTCGGCGGTGTATTCGGCTGAGGCGATGAATCCCGGCTTCTCTACGCGCACGCGGTAGGAGCCGGGGTAAAGAAACACCAGCAACGAGCCTCGTGAGGTCTTGCGACGGTAGGGTTTGTCGTTCAGGTAGACGGTAGCGCCATCCTGCCCGGTGACAATGCGCAATCCTCCAACGTTGCGGTCGGTGTTGAGGGCGAGCGCCAGCCGCGGCTGATTGTCGGTTCGGAAGCTTGCCATGCTGCCTGTGCCGTCGACGTTGTGCGGACCTTGCTGCAATCCTTCCACGGTTAGCCCGGTCGTCCCGGTGATGCCCTTTTCGAGGCCGTCCACCGAAACAGCAACCTTGTCGACGGATGTCCAGAATGTCGCCGCGCTAGCGAGACTCGATGCCGCCACTACCTTGGCGTCGCGGCTTTGCAAGGCCTTGACCCTCGGCGCCGAGCCTGCGGTGGATTCTATCGTCAGAGTCGCCTCGACCGAGCCGGATCGGACACGGACTGTGTGTTGCCCATCCGGCAGCTCGCGCAGAGAGAAGGAGCCATCCTCGATCTTGCCGATCTCAACGTCATCCAAGAACACTGCGCCGCTGGCCAGATCGGTTTCGATATCGAGCGAAGGGTATAGGGCCGTTAGATAGAGTTCCATCCGTTGCGGAGGAGCGTCTTTCGCCCAGGAGGCTTGAGCCGGGGACGCGATCTCGAACGTCTGGAACTCTTGCTCGAAGCCGGCTAAGCGAGCCGTGACACGGTGGCTGCCGACTTCCAGCGCGGCGGAACACTCGCCAATGCCGCAGGGTTCGCCGTCGATCAGGATTTCCGCGGTGGACGGATAGGCGCGAATTTCCGCCTGCCGCACATCGACTGCGGGCGCGCTTCCCCCACGGAACAAGAAAATGACGGCGATCAACGCCGCTGCGGCGGCTGCGCCGGCCGCATAGACCCACTTTGGCAGCGGGGGCGCCGGCTTCTCCTCCTCGGGCTTGGCGCTCTCTTTCTCGGCATCGTCCGCCGGTTGCTTTCCGGCTGTGACGCTGAGCTGTTGCAGGTGCGAGCGCACCGAGGCTGAAACCGAGGGTGTATCGCGAGCGGGGATTTCTGTTGCTGTACTCTTTGGCTCGCTTCGTTGCGGCTTCAGAACCGGCGCAATTGCAGGCGGGACGGGTTTCGGCGGACGCACTGGTGAAGGCACTGCGGCAGGCGGGACGAGCCTTGCTGTAGGAGCTTTCACGGGAAGCGATACCGGCGGCGGAGCCTTCCGTTGCGTCAGAGCCGGAATCGGATGCTCGACGGGTTGCTGTGCGGCCGGAGCCGGGTCGACCGCAACCGCTGGTCGAGTCTCGCGGGCTAACGCCGCGGAGATTGCCGACAGGTCCGGCAGATCCGAGGTGTCGATGAGCTTCGGGTTTTCAACGACGGTTGACGCGAAAGGAATCGGATCTGGACGGCTGCCGACCGGAGGCACGTCCGGACGGTACGCGGGATGGATCGATCGCAGCAGTTCCCGTTGTTCGCTGGCCTCATCTAACTTACCGTCCGCTTCCAGTTGCTGAGTCCTCGCGAGGACCTGCGCAACGACCTCCAGCTTCTCGCGATAGAGCGTGATGAGCCGCCGCAGCCGGGGGGAGTCTGGGTGATCGGCTGCCGCTGCTTGGAGCAGCCTAACCGCTTCTCCTAAGTCGGCCGCTTGCGCTGCTCTTCGCTCGATGTCCGCGATGGGGTTTTCGCTGGACGAAGCCATCCGTTGGCCGAGGCCCTGCAATCCGGACGCTACGCGTTCGTCCGCAGCCGCTGGTTCGGAAACAGTCGCCGCCGGCAGGCTGAAGGCGTCAACTTGCCCGGCGGCCGACCCCCCAGAAGGCAGCGGCGAGAATCCCGCTGGTTGGGGACCGACGTCGTCGGCCGATATTGCGGAAGAAAGAGCGCCGGCAAACTGTCGCGCGCTCTGGAAAAGGGGCGTCGCGCCTGGCCACAACGTGCCGATGATGATTCGACTGATTTCGCTGGTTGGGGAGTGGGCGCGGGCCAAGGCAGCCTCACCGACGGCCCGATCCGAAGGCGGTTCGGCGCCTGTTAGAGCCTCAAAGCACATCGCAGCCAGGGCCGTGATATCGGCCGGGATGCCGTCTTTGCGATTCAGTACGCCGCCGTTGCCGAAGTCCACCACGCGCACGCTGCCATCGCGGCCCGATAAGACGTTGCCTGAATGCAGCCGTCCGTGAACCAATCCATGCTCATGGGCCTGATGCACCCCAAGCGCCGCTCGATGGATCGCCTTGAGCCACTCTCTAGGAGAGGAGCTGCTCAACGGCTGCAAAAATAGGTCGCAAAGCGGCGTGCCGTCGAACAGCGGGGTCACAACCACTGGATACCGTTCGCTGCCTTCGGTGACTTCTCCAATGTCTAAGATTTGGCCGACGTTTTCGTCGCGAATACCCGCTTGGATAGCCCACTGCCGGTAGTATGTCGCCAACGCCAATGGGTCGCGGACTTCCGTAACAAGGCGGACTGCGACCGCATGATTCGTTTTCGTATCGGTGGCGCGATAGATGTCGCCCAGAGCGCCGGCGCCCAGTTTTTCCTCTAGGACGTATCGATCACAAAGTAGCTTTTCGCTCAGCACGGTACTTCCCTGCGGCGAGTGTAGGGTGGTTCGCGAAAGCTGGCTGCACTCAGGTTGCCCTAAAGGGGCATGCTTTCTTTACCTTAGGCAATTGCTCCGCAACTAAGGGAAAATCCTGGTTGGCCCGGTCACAACGCGTCCTTGAGTGTCGCGATTTCTTAATCTTCCGGCGGTCGGGTTATTGAAGTGCCGCCAGGTCTCTGCTATCGTCAAATTTACTGATTCGCCTACGGTTGCTGCGGCAAGGCGTTTTCCCGACTCGACTATCAACGAAGCTCGATCAGGCAATTTCGCCGCGATGAGGGAATCGGAGCACAAAGAGCCTGATTCACCCGAGCCGAAAGGCGGCACGCGGTCCGGCCTGCGTGCAGCAACCGCGATGGCGGGCACGATCAGCGGAAGCGTGATCGGTTGTTTGCTGGTTGGATACGCGGTAGGGGAATACTTCGACGCAAACCCAGGTTCGGCGGTCGCAGGGCTAGCGGTAGGGATCGGAGTCAGTTTCTACAATCTGGCGAAGGTTATGGGAATCGGCAAGTGACAGCAGCGATTTTCGCGGGTGCGGCAATCGGATTAGGTACGATTTTCGTTTCCGAGGCGATGTTGCGCTATTGGATGCGCCGACCGAACGAGCCGGTGATGAAGATCTTATTGCGAGGTTTGCTGCTGCGGGTAATGTTGGTGCTTACGGCTCTTGTGACGGTTCTGTCGCGCGGCTGGTTTGACGAAGCGGTATTTGTGTCAGCGGTGTTTGTGAGCTACCTGGCGGCTCAAGTTTGGGAAGGTTTCCGCTATCAGCGGTTTATTTACTCAAGATGATCGTTAGAACGGCAATTGGGCTTCTGCTCGCCGGCGCTGCTTTCGCTCAAGAGCATGGCGCTGAGGCTGAAGGTCACGGTGTGGCGCAAGAAGGCCATGAGGAAACTCTGGCCGAAGTCATCATGCACCACATCGTGAATGCGCCCCTAGAGAATCCGCTGCTGCAGCAGTGGGGAATCAGCAAGGCGGTGGTCATGATGATGATCGCCTCGACGGTGTTGATCGTGATGTTCGCGCTGGCCATGCGCCGCGTCAGATTGCAGGGGGCTCCGAGCGGTCTGACTAACGTCTTGGAGACGCTGGTCGTCTTCATTCGCGACGAAGTCGCGGTGCCCGCAATGGGTCATACCTGGGGCGCCCGCTTCACGCCATTCTTGTGCACGGTTTTCTTCTTCGTTTTGATGTGCAACCTGTTGGGCTTGCTGCCCGGATCGTACACGGCCACCAGCAATCTCAACGTCACAGCCACGCTCGCGCTGATTACCTTGGCGTTGATCGTCATCCTGGCGCTTTTTGAGCAGGGGCCGGTGAAGTACATCAAGCACATGGCAGGACCTCCGGGAACTCCGGCTTTTATCGTGCCGCTGGTATTTGTGATTGAAGTCTTGAGTTTGTTGGTGAAGCCGATCGCCCTTACGATTCGTCTTGGCGCGAACATGACGGCGGGTCACATCGTGATCCTGGTCATGATCAGCTTCATTTTTGTGTTTCAAAGCGTGTTCATGGCGGCTCTTTCGGTGCCTTTGGCGGTGGCCATCAGCATCCTTGAGCTGATCGTGGCCTTCATCCAAGCCTATGTGTTCACGCTCTTGTCTTCCATTTTCATCGGGATGAGCGTTCATTCCGATCATTAAGGTTTCGTAGCTATGAAGGAGAAATTCCAGATGCAACTCACCCTGAAAAAGGCGGCCATGACCATGCTGCTGGCGACGTTGGTGCTCTTAATCGCCCCGACGGCCGTCTTTGCGCAAGACGGCGGAGAAGCCGGCGGAAGTACGCTGGGCTACATGGGCGCCGGCATCGGAGCTGGTCTCGCGGCAATCGGCGCTGGTTTGGGCATTGGCCGGCTCACCGCGGGCGCGACCGAATCGATCGCCCGGCAGCCGCAGGCCGCGAAGGACATCACCGCGGCGTTCCAGCTGCCGTTGTTCCTGCTCGAAGGCGTTGCCGTCATCGCGCTAGCTGTCTGCTTCGTCATCATCTTCCTCACGTAGGCAGGCTATGGCCGACCAACTTCTACAATTCGACCCAGGATTGATGATCTGGACGGTCATCGTCTTCGTCCTGACCCTGGTTGTACTTTCGAAGGTCGCTTGGGGACCGCTTATGAAGGCCCTCGACGACCGCGAGAAGCGCATTCATGACGCTTTGACCAAGGCCGAGCAGGCTCAGCGCGCCGCAGAGGAAGCGATTAGCCAAGCGAGGAACGAATCAGACGTAGCGCTGCGCAAAGCCGACGCCCTTGTCAAAGAGGCCCGCGTCGAGGCGCAGCATTTGCGTCAGAAGATGATCGACGAGGCGAAAGCCGAGTCGCAAAAGACGGTTGAACAAGGCCTCAATCGCATTGCCGCCGAACAGCGCATCGCCATGGCTGAGATTCGCCAAACCGCCGCGGATTTAGCCATCCGCGCCGCCGCTCGATTGGTCAAAACATCCATGAGCGAACAGCAGCAGCGCCAGATCGTCCAGGACTTTCTGGGCGACTTGCCTGACGCTTCGACGAAGACTGTGCAGTAATGAGACGGCCTCGCCCTCAAGGGCGGGCCGTCTTCTCCCTCCCCTCTTCCTGGCTGGTTTCGGAATACCTCCTCCCGTACTCTTTTCCCGTCCGCGATGCCTTGGTTTGCTCAAAGGCATTGTTTTCAGTTCGATAACCGTAGGGTTCTTAGCTTAAGACTCATAGCACTACGTATACTTCTCTAGGTGACTAGGGTTTGGCTCGTATCGCCCGGCTGAAGCCGCCGACGGCAGAATTTCAATTGAGGTCACGCCCGGCCATGTGCAGGGGACGCCTCGACTACGGAACTGCCGTCCATGCATTGCCTGCTCTGCCATGAGAAGATACCGCGACTCCGAGCCTGGACCGGCAAGTCCGAGTTTTGCTGCGACGAGCATGCCGAACTGTACAAGAAGCAGACCATCGATCGGTTGCTGATCGACGATTCCGCGTTCAAGAGCGCCGCTCCGGCGCTGCCGATATCGGACGGCGGAACTCCCTCCGTCGACCACATTCTGTTGAAGGATCAATCCAATAAGGCTCAGGGCGGAGCTCCCTCCGTTGATCACATTCTGCTGAGGGGTCAACCCAGCAAGGCGAGGCGAGGCGATGGCTTCGAGGAACCGGCTGAAGTCGAAGAACTTTGGAAGCTCGCTGACAACATGGGCGACCAGGAGGAAGAACCGGCAGGCCGCTCTCTGTACGACGATATCTCCGGAAAAGGTCAGGACTACGTTCAGAGCCAGTCCGCCGATGAGGCTCTTGCCGCTCTACAGGCCTTAGCGGCCGAGGCGCGGACAAGACAGTCAGACGATGACTTGCTTGACGAGTTCGCCCGGATGGAGTCTTCCTTCGAGAGCCTGCCGCCGCTGGAGTCTCTGCCGGCCGATTTGGCCGACGGAGCGCTGTACGACGACCTCGTTGAGGCGCCTGAGCTGGAACTGGACGCTCTTGATTGGTCACAGACGACAGCGCCGTTCAACGCCGCAGCCGAGCTAGCCGCCGAAGCGGTCGAGGCGGATGAGCTGGATGCTCCTGATCTCGTCTTAGAGGACTTGGCGCAAGAAGGCGAAGAGTCTCTCGCGCCGCCGGAAATCGCGGCCGACCTCGACGTTGAACAACTGGAATCGTTGGAGCTGCCGGAGGTTGCATGGGAAGAGTTGCAGGCGGTTGCGAATACGCCCGATGCGCAACCCCCTGTACCTGTCGATCCGCTTGAGCCCGCGGAGCTTGAGTTGGAAGCGTTGGCTGAAGTGAAAGCTGAGATTCCCGCCGCTGCGCCGGTCGCTCGCCGCACGCCCAAGACCACGCCAAGCCTGCGGCCGGCCACGGACTGGCAAGTCATGATTCCGAGTCCGAGTCTCCCGGAAGGCGACTACGCGCTTGCGCCTTGGCTGGACGCATTGGCTGAGGCGGGTCCCGACAGCGTAAGTCTGCTCGGTCCGAGCAGATTCTCAGACCTGCGCAAAGCCTCGTTGAACGGTACGGCTTCGGCGAAATTCGATGCGGTCCAGTTCCGGGCCAGCGAACGAATTTCCGCGATCGAGGTACCCGTCTTGGAGCCCAACAGCCAGCTATATGAAGAGCAGGATGGCGTCCTAATGCCGGCTCCGGTTTTGGCTTGGCCGGCGCCGCTTCATGCGATCTGGAGTGCTGCGGAAATGAGACTAAGCGAGGCGGTGCAGAGCGTTTCGTCGGAGGAGTCGTTGTCTTCGGTGAGGCAGCCGACGCTGTCTGCCGAGTTCTTGAGCCGGGTGGCTTTTCAGGGCAGCATCCTGGAGCCTGAGTGCTCCGCGATTTTGTCCCCGCAAGATCGTGGCGCATATACGTCCGCAGCGGCGGAAGAAGAGGAGTCCGGCAGCGAGTACGCTTCGGCGGCTGGCCGTTTGGACAGAAATGAAACAGATAGGGGCGAAAGAGCAAATGTCGCGGACCTGTTTTGAATCAACTAGAACCTGTATTTGCGGAACCGCGACAAACGGGTTCGGGGAAGAGAAGGAAGCTGTGAGATGAAGATCCTAGGCGACCTAAATTTTAT
>CAZYOX010000175.1:0-9140 GCA_964649285.1 uncultured Bryobacterales bacterium
GCAGTAGGAATCTGCTGGTTCAAAATCTCTTGATAGCGCGGCGGGGACATCTTCTGCGCTGCCGGCAGATTCACCCACAACTGGACCATCTCCAAAACTCCGCCCAGCCGTGCAAACTCTTCGGCATGGAACTCTTCATGAACAACGCCCGAGGCCGCCGTCATCCACTGCACGTCGCCAGGTCCGATCTTGCCGTGCGCGCCGCCCGAGTCTCTATGCTCCAACGAACCTTGATACACGATCGTGACCGTTTCAAAACCCCGATGCGGATGCTCGCCCACGCCAGGTCGTTTCCCTGTCGAAGGAGGAAACTGCGTCGGACCTGCATAGTCCAGCAGCAGAAACGGGCTCATCTGCTCGCCCATGCTGTCATAAGAAAACATCGACCGGACCGGAAATCCGTCGCCGACCCAGTGCCGTCCCGGATCGCCCTGCACATGAACTAAACGCTTCATCGTGTCTTCCCCGCACTGACAATATTGGCAAAGATGCGGTACGCTCCCGGCACCCCATTCGGCAACTGGCGGAACCACGAGTAAGCCGTGAACACATACGTGCCTTCGCCGTACGTCGTATACAGCGTTCCGCCGGGGATCGACGGTTGCCCCTCGTCATGGCTCGTCCAAGGCGACTCATAGTGCGGATCCCACTCCTGCATGAAGTACAAGCCGCGTTCTTGCACCCATCCGTCGAAGTCCTTCGGCCGGATGTGATTTGGCGTCTGCAACAACGGATGATCAGGCAACAAAATCTCTATCGGCGAATTCTCATCCACAATGCGATCCGGCCGATCGCGCTCGCTGATGAACGGCTCCATCGGATACGGCGCCAGCATGCGCTCCCCTGCGTTGCCGCGACCTCTCCGCAGCATCACGTTATACTGCACCACCAACGTGCCGCCCTTGGCGACGTAATCCAGCAATCGCTCTCTAGCCGCTGTCACATCCGGACGCGTATCCAGAGCGCGAACGCCCAGCACGATTGAGTCATAGGAGGACAAATCGCCTGTCGCCAGTTCGGTCTCGCCCAATAAGTTCACCGTCGCGCCCAGTTGTTCCAGCGCTTCGGGAATCTCATCCCCCGCGCCCATCACATAGCCAATATGCTTCGACAATAGAACGACATCGGTACGCTCGACGCGCATCTCTGCCCTCGGAAAGACAACCTGAATCGGGATGTGTCCAAACTCGATTACGCGCATGCCCGTCGATACCGACTTGCCGTCAAGCTCCAGCCGCGCCGCCAGCGTTCCCCCCGACTCCGCCTGCGGAGGCGTCACCTCGAAATCGAACACCGACTCCTGACCGCGCCGATCAAGCGCTACCGGATATGATGCCGGTGATGCCTTCCAACCATCCGGCAAGTCGAGAACCAGGCGGCCCTGTTTGCCTTCTTGGTGGCCTTGCACGCGCACGCTGACCCGCCGCGCCGAAGCATCGGGAAAGATCATGTTGCCCTTGGTAAAGCTCACCGCCGCCTCGGCTACCGCCAGCACGTCCCGCTCGCGCTCGCCGCGCGCGTCGTCGACCCAGCGATACACCACTGGCTTGACGAACTCCAAATCCACTCCGCCGACCCGCACCTGAAAAGCGACTTCCGCCAGCGGCCTTCCCTCCGGCAAGCCAATCATCGACGGCTCATCGAGTTGATAGGCCGTCGTCGCCGGGTGCACCAGCCACGGCGGCTGCGAGGGTTGTAGATCGTCCGGCGCTTCAACCTCCAGCGTTTGGGTCATCGGTTCATTCGCGGCCAACACTTGCGAACCTGCGTCATAACCCGCTTCAGCAAATCCGCGCAGCGTCGCCCCGCGCCACTGCACCTGCGCCGACGAGCGATTCAATGCCGTCAGCTCAATCTTCACCGCGCTGCCTGGCGACACGTCCCAGCGATCCGCCGTTGCGTCCAGGTAGAGGCCTGCCGCGAGCTCAATCGCATGCAACAACTCCCCACGCTTGCGCGCCGGCCAATCGCCGTCCAATTTCTCTAACTCTTGGTAGGCATCGAGCAATTGCGGCAAGATCGCTTCCGGGTGCGACGGCTCGTACCGATCCAGCGCCTGGGCTAACAGGTCTCCCACTCGTTCTCCGCCCGCAACGCGTCCCCACGACGTGTCGATACCTGAGAACAAATCGCCCGTCGCCCGATCGCCCGCCACAAAGTCAAAGCTCGCCGACGCTTCGCCCTTCGGCTGGCCCGCGCCCATGCCTTGGCTGCTGTGCATGCTGCGGCTCTCGCCGGCGATCTCGCGGTAAGACTTGCCCAGCACCGGATTGTAGCCGCCTATCTCCAGCGTTACCCGGTCCTCTGCTCGCTCTGGCGGCCCCGGATCGCCCCGAAAGTTAGACACGTTGTAGTAATAGCGTTTCGCCTGCCAGGGCTCCAACCCTTCGGCAATCTGCTCAGGAAATTTCGTCGGATCCGCGGCCGCTTCCATCGCTGCCACGCCCGTGTAGCCGACCGCAGTGTGTTGTCCATGTCCGCCCGAGCCGGGCGGGGGAGGGAAGCGCGCAATGATCACGTCTGGCCGGAAGCGCCGGATCGCCCGCACCATATCGCCCAACAGAATGTCGCGTCCCCACTGCGCCAGCGCTTCTTCGGGCGTCTTCGAATAGCCGAAGTCGATCGCCCGCGTGAAGAACTGTTGGCCGCCGTCAATGCGGCGCGCCGCGAGCAATTCATGCGTACGAATCAGACCCAACAGGTCGCCTTGTTCGCTGCCGATCAGGTTCTGACCGCCTTCGCCGCGAGTCGCTGCCGTATAAGCCGTCTCCATATGCCGCCCGCGCGCGAAGTAGGCAATGACCGCCGTATTTTCGTCATCCGGGTGTGCGCCGAGCATCATCACCGAACCCAATACGTTGAGCTTCTCCAGGGTCTGCTGCAGCTCGGCCGCTCCGCTCATCGGCGTCGGCGGCGTCGCGGCAGGCGCCGCGGCCAAGGCCATCACAAGCAGAAAAGGGAGGGATCGTAGGCGCATCATGAGGCATTTAGAGTGTATCCGAAGTAAAGGACCTGTCTAAGCAGCCAATCCGAGGAGCCAAACTTTAGTTGGCGGTTTCTCTTGCCTCCGGGGCGGCAAAACGCCGGCCATCCACGAAAATCAACCGCATCCGGGCTGCGACCGTCAGGGAGCAGTTTCTTGCACCCGCACTCAACAATCCGCCGCCCGTCTACAACGCCTCTTCCAGCGCATCACACACCGTTCTAAGCACCTGGATGCGGGCCGACCGCTTGTCGTTGGCGGGAACGGTGTGCCAGGGCGCGGCGGAAGTGTCCGTGCGGTTGATCATCTCGTTAGCGGCCATTTCGTAGTCGCGCCACTTTCCGCGGTTGCGGTAGTCCTATTCGATGATCTTGTACTTTTTGTAGCCGGTCTTCTCCCGCTCTTGGAAGCTCCGTGGGCTCTAGGCAGGGGTTCGCGTCAATGTAGCGGGCGTCGAGCCACTCGTGCAGCGGTGTACTCGATAGCCGCACGATCAATGGCCGTGAACAGGATCGGCAGCGAAAAATTGGAACGGCAGAAATCCTACTACGCATTCAGCAGTTCCAGACGCAACTCGTCGACTTGCGCCTGGTATTCCGCTTTGGAAAGCTTCTTGGCGACCGGGTCGTGAAGGACGTCGGAACGGGTTACCAAGACAGGAAGATTGTAGCGTTATAGCGGCCATTGCGGCGCCCCTCGCCGCCGCAATGGTCTCGGCCTACTGCTGCACGATATCTGACTTTAAGCCGCCGAGCAGCGCGAGTAGATCGTCCTGCTCCTTCTGGGACACCTCGAACTTGGCCAGCGTTTCGATGAGATCGTCGACGACGGCGTTGAAGGCATCGCTGGTGACGCCGCGACCGGCGTGGGCGGCAACCATGTCTTGTCCCTTGTATTGGCAGGGTCCGCCGGTGCTCTGGCAAACAAAATCGGTGAGGGTCGCCTTATAGGCGGCGGTGGCCTCGGGGCTGGACGCCGCGTGGGCGAACCAACCGCGAACGCGCTCGTCGAGCAAGATGCGATCCACGAAGTCGCTTACCACGGCGGTCACGGCCGGCTTTCCGCCTAACCTTTCATAGAGCGGCTTGTCCGCGTCCGCGGCGGCTAACAGCGGCGTGAGGCTCAGGGCCAGAGTTGCCGCAAGAAGGACTCTGCGTATATTCATTCGGTGCACTTCTCCTAGGTTTTAAAGAGGTATTTGAAATACCAGTTATGCACGGCTGGGGGAAGCGTGTCAACTCGGTTGCCGTGTCACCCTCTTGGAGGTGGTGGAGCGAGATCAGTATTGGTCTAGGCCTTCGGTGAGCTCGATGTAGACGCCGGCCGGATCGGTAAGAAACGCCAGGCCTAAACCTATGCTCTCGACCTTGCGGTACGGCTGGTCGAAGACGATGCCCTTGGCCTCAAGCTGCTTGCAGAAGGCTTCGAGGTTCTTCACTTCGAAGCCGATGTGGTCAATGAGGCGGCCCTTGGTGGGCACGTTGTTGCGCGGACGCCGGGGCGCGTCGAGCGAAAAATTGATGCCCGGCAGATCGACGCCGTCATGCGAGCCGCGGTGACTGGGTATCGCGCCGAAATTGTCGGCGTACCACTTCTGCAGGTCGAGATTGAGTTCGGTTTGGTAGTGCAGGTGCTGCGTCACCGCAAGCGCCGGCAGATCCACGTCTTGCTGCAACTCCATGCGGAAGCCGTCCGGGCCGAGGACGTAGGCGTTGGGAAAACCTTCCGATCCGGTGAAGACGCGCCCGACGCCGAAGCCGGCGGCCCGCCACTTTTCCAGCATTTGGTCGCGGTTGCGGACTTTGAGGCCGAAGTGATCGAGCGCAGTGCCTTCGGCGTTTCCGGCGGGCGGCTGCTTGCGGAACAGCACGATCATGCCGGGCATCTTGACGCCGGTGAGGCCTTCCTTGGCTAAGGGCACGGCGCCGAAATGTTCGATCCAGATTTGGCGGTTCAACTCGGGGTCCGACACGTTGAGGTGGACGTGACCCATGGTCACGCCGGCCTCATTGTGCGGTTGCAGTTGGGCGCTGAGCGGCGCCGCGAAGGTCACCAACAGAAGGCTAAGCAGCAGGCGTTTCATGCACGGCGACCTCCAGGTCAAGCGTATTATCTGCTATCGGCCGAGGATCTTGGGCAGGGCGTCGACGCCTGCTTGAGCGATCATGCCGTCCTGCTGCGAAGTGACGCCGCTGATGCCGATGGAGCCGATGACAGTGCCGTCGACAGTGATCGGCAGGCCGCCTTCATTGGCGATGGCGCCGGGCAGCATGGCCAGGCCGGGGTTCGCGCTGATGCCGTCGGCGAAGGCCTTGGTCGGACGCTTGAACTTGATGGCGGATTCCGCTTTGCGATACGACACGTCGATGGAGCCGATCTGCGCGCCGTCCATGCGCTGCATGTAGAGCATGTTGCCGCCGTCATCGAGGATGGTGATGATGACGTTCCAGTTGTTGGCGCGGGCATGAGCCTCAGCGGCGGCCGCGATTTCCTTGGCTACGGCCAGGTTCAGGGCCTTCTTGGTGGTGAGCTCGGCGGCGGAAACGGTGGTGAACGTTGCGGCGATGAGCAGCGCCGCGGCGAGAATGGTTTTGATCATTTTCTTGTCTCCCAGAGACCAACACTATAACGCGGCGTTGGCGCCCGATTGTGTCCGCGGATGTGCCGCCAATGTCCGCGAAAGACCTCTGATTTCCGCTCATGTCCGCTTCGGTCCGCCCGCGAATTGGCTTAAGTTGTTGATTCGGTTGGCTGCGGTTGGATTTAGGGCCTGAAATCGCGGACATTGCGGTTCCCTGGGGCCGGTTTGCGCAGGGACCTTGGGCGGAGGTTGGGCGGGAGGTCTGCTGATGCGCGGCATGTGCGTCCAGTCTTGCATCGCGATGGTACGCATGGCGGAGCATAAAGACGCTGACGCGGGAGACTGCACGCTGAAGCTGCGCGGATCGTGGCGCGGATTGAGGGTGGGACGAGGTTTGGCGTTGCGCGAAGACACGTTGGGCGCCTGAACGGCGAAGAAGGCGAACTTGAGGCCGACGCCCAAAGGGCCCCTGTTTCCAGGGACCCTTTGGAGCGTAGGTTGCGACACCCAACCAAGCGGGGCGCCGGAGTAGTATTGGATCGATCCTAGGGACTCTTCTCCCCATCACCGCTGCGGCTCTTTTGGCTCAGACCGCGCGCCTGGGACTCTCTCCCCGTCGACAGGGGGCGCCGGCTAGGCCCCAAGCAGGCCGACGCTCTTCTGTTTTTAGGTTTAGCATGCCGTGTCAAGTGGTACTCGCTCTCTGAGACGGAGGATCAAGAAAAGGCCCCAAAGGTGCTGCACGCAAGCCGGGCAGGAGGGGCTCTGGAGGACTGGGAAACTTCGCCTACGACGCCTGCAAAAAAAGCACAACCGGGACTAATAGCCCGTCTCAATTTCACCGATATGGTGTAACGTGGTGCAATCACAGTTGTTCCCGATTGTTCAACATGAAACCAAAGAACCGGAAATCGAATGCGGAGATGACAGGCTCGGTGCGGGCCTCGGTGAGCTTTCCGCCCGAGCTCTATCAGACGCTGGAAGAGATTGCGAAGCAAAAGAAAGTATCGCTGGCATGGGTGGTGCGGGACGCCGCGGAGCAGTATGTGGCGGGGAAATGGCCGCTCCTGGTGAAACAGGAGGCATCGTGATGAGCGCGGGGGTGAGTGAAGGGGCAACAATGATCGCAGTGGATCGGGTACGCCAGACTGCCAATGGGTTACTGCATCCTGAACGGAAGGCTGGATTGGGCCAGTTTATGACTCCTGCGCCGGTTGCGCAGTTTATGGCGTCGTTGTTTTCGGAAAGGCGGGGTACGGTCAGATTGCTGGACGCAGGGGCTGGCGTTGGTTCCTTGACGGCGGCCTTCATTAACCGCTGCGGCGCGGATAACGTCCATGCCACCGCGTACGAGATCGACGCGACCATGACAGGATACTTGCGGGACACGCTGTCCTGCTATGGGCACAGCGGATTTGAAGGAAAGCTAATCGAGCGTGATTTCATTCAGGATGCGGTGTACAACATCAAGCTTGGCAAGGTCGGAGAGGGTTTTACTCATGCGATCTTGAATCCGCCGTACAAGAAAATTAACAGTAACTCGACCCACCGCGCTTTGTTGCGTGCAGTTGGTTTGGAGACGGTGAATCTATACTCCGCGTTTGTGGGTCTGGCGATAGAGCTAATGGGAAAGGGCGGGGAGGTGGTTGCGATCATTCCTCGGAGTTTCTGCAACGGGCCTTACTACAGGCCTTTTCGTGAGTGGTTGCTTAAGCGGGTTTCGCTGGAACACATCCATTTGTTCCACAGCAGGACAAGCGCTTTCAACGATGATGCCGTCTTGCAGGAGAACGTGATTATCAAGCTAGTGCGCGGCAAACACCAAGGAAACGTCACGATTACAACGTCCAGCGGTAGCTGCTATTCCGATCTTGAATCTCACGCATATCCGTTCAAGCAAATTATTCATGACGGCGATCCACAGCAGTTCATACACATCCCGACGGCTCCTACGCACGGCGGCTTGAGTGATGTGCCTCTGGCAAGATTCTCTCTTGACGAGATCGGCCTCGCAGTCTCGACCGGCCCAGTGGTTGACTTCCGCTTGAGAGAATTCCTGCGCGCTGAACCGACGCGCGGCGCAGCGCCGCTTCTATACCCGGTACACTTTTCAGGCGGCGGGCTGGAATGGCCACGACGGTCGAAAAAGCCGAATGCTCTGATGGACGTGCCCGAAACGAAGAAGTGGCTGTTCCCGAACGGACACTACACAGTCGTGCGCCGATTCTCTTCTAAAGAAGAGAGGCGGCGCATCGTGGCGCATGTGGTTGACCCAGTGACATTCGACACAGACCTGCTTGGCTTCGAGAATCACTTGAACGTCTTTCATTCCGAAAAGCAAGGTATTGATCGGGACACAGCATATGGCTTGAGCATATTCCTCAATTCGACGGCGGTTGACGAATACTTTCGCCGGTTCAGCGGACACACGCAGGTCAATGCAATGGATTTGCGGCTGTTGCGCTATCCGGACTTGAGCGAGTTGAAGGAACTTGGCCAATGGGCGCAGCGGGTCGACCGCCTATCGCAAGAGCAAATAGACGAAAGGGTGCAGACGCTGCATGGCCAAAGAAAGCAAGATCGCTGACGCCAAGCAGGTGCTCGAACAGCTTGGGATGCCGCGGGCACAGCAAAACGAGCGGTCGGCTCTCTGCCTGCTGGCGCTACTGAACCTGAGGCGGGACGAAGGATGGGATGCAGCGCGAAGCCCGCTAATGGGGATCACTCCGATGATGGAGTTTGCCCGATACCATTACGATAAGGAGTACGCTCCGAACAGCCGAGAGACCTTCCGTCGCCATACAGTTCATCAGTTTGTAAACGCCGGCATCGCGCTTTATAATCCCGATGATCCGACGCGGCCCGTGAACAGTCCGAAGGCTGTTTACCAGATCGAACCTGATACGCTGGCCTTGCTTCGAACGTTTGCAACAGCCGCGTGGAACAAGAATCTTGCTGCTTATCTGAAGACCCGTCAAACACTGGCCGCGCAGTACGCCAAAGATCGCGAGATGCGGAAACTACCAGTGGCGCTGGCGACAGGCGAGATCATCCGGCTGAGTCCCGGAAAGCATAGTGAGCTCATCAAGGCGATCATAGAAGAATTTGCACCGCGCTTTGTACGCGGCGGTGTTCTGGTCTATGCCGGGGATACCGGCGACAAGTGGGGATACTTCGACAAAGAGTTGCTCGCCAAGCTTGGGGTAGCGGTTGACGGTCACGGGAAGATGCCCGATGTCGTGATCTTTTACCCGGAGCGGGAATGGTTGCTCCTGGTGGAATCCGTCACGAGCCACGGGCCGGTGAACGGCAAACGGCACGCAGAACTGGCGGCATTGTTCGCAGCTTCGAACGCGGGCCTCGTCTACGTGACCGCGTTTCCGTCGCGGTCGGTGATGACGCGATATTTGTCCGAAATCGCCTGGGAAACAGAGGTTTGGTGTTCGGACGCGCCGTCGCACCTGATCCACTTCAACGGCGAACGGTTTCTTGGGCCGTACCAGTGAGAAGTTCAGAACGACCCAAGCGCATGGGTAACAGATCCGGGAGAATCGCTCTTTCGTGAGGACCGGTGGC
>CAZYOX010000176.1:0-8998 GCA_964649285.1 uncultured Bryobacterales bacterium
GCCGCACCGCGCAGAAGGCAGTCTGCGCCGTGCCATTGAAGACCGCGTCGACTGCGCCCATGACGGCCCCGACGGCGCGCCGCGCGATATCGAAAGACGTAGCGGAAACGTTTGTATCGCCGGTGCTGAGTTGCGGCAGACCGGCCTCAATGTCCTGGCGGGCGACCTCGATGTAGTCTTCACGGTGACAAAGCGCGATATGTTCCAGCGAGGCGAGGTGAGGCTCGATGCGCTGAGCGCCATCAAGTACGCCTGAGCGTCCGACGGCTGTCCTGACGGCGTCATAGCGCGCCGGCCGCTCCGGGTGCCCGTGGCCCGTGTCATGACGCTTGAAGACGTCATCGAGAACTAAGGCGAAAGAGCGTTCGGCGGCCATGGCTTAGGGGGACGGACGCCTAGCGGCTGCCGTCCAATCTAACAATAGCTGGGAATCCATTGGCTCGTCGTTGACGCCCGCCAGTGCGGGATTCGGAAAGCCTTGTGCATTGAACACGTACAAACGGCCGCCTTGCCAGAGGCTCACAGCGCCGCCCAATCCGCCGGTCTTGCCGATACCGGCGACAAAGAGATTCTCCAGATAAGCCTCATCGCTGCCGGCATCGAATCCGTGCCAATCGATAGCCAGATCGACGGGGCCATCGATCAGCGCGCGGGCCAGCGAGCACCAAGCCCCGGCGGCATCGAGACAAACCAGCTGGACATCGTCAGTTGCAAAGCGTAGCCGCGCATAGGCGAACGCAGTGAGGATGTCTTGGGCGCGCTGCGCGGTATCGCTGCGGTTGTAGGTGGAAAAGAAGGCCTCCGCGCGCCGGCCTGCGGCGGCGATATCGCGGTGCCCGCGGGCGTGGCCGGTGTTGAAAACATCGACGGCCATGACGGAGCCTCCGCGTGAGAGGATTCCGGCGACATACCCGCGTCGGCTTTCCGAAGAACTCAGGGTCCACGCCGAGCCTTCGGGATGGATAACGAGAGTTGGTTTCACCCATTCACGGGCGCGGCGCGGGAGGAGGATCGCGCCGGGGATGCGGTCCCCCTTGCCGTTGCGTCCGACGGCGAAGAACTCGCCGTTCGCCCACGTATCGATGGTCTGGGGATGCAGCTGTTCCGGCGTAGGTAACGCGGCGTGCAGGGCTAGCTGCAAACGGCGGCGAACATCCTGCGGCGCGGCGTTGCGTTCCGCTTCGCGGCGCATGGGCAGCGCGGAAATGTCGAACTTCGCGGGGCCGGGCAAGGCGCGACCCCACATGCTGAGCAGTTGGCTGACTTGGGGGACTGCGACGGCTTCTTCCGTTATGACCGCGCGAGGATTGGGGCCTTGCCGCGAGAGAAACGCGTACACCGCTTCGCGACTCGCGCGGTTGAAGTTGTGTGGAGCATCGAACTGTACCGTCTCCACGCGCTCCTGATGGCCGAGCAAGGAGTAAATGTGTTGGACTGCCGGGAATTCGCGAGAGGGGGTATTCTTCGTCCAATCGCCGGACGCGGAGACCATAAGCAGCGGCCGGGGCGCCGCGAGAGCGGCGAGCTCGACGTTGTGCGTGTCTATGCGCAAGCCCGGAGCGTTTTCGCAGAAGTCTCCTCCCTGCATGTGGAACGAGATCATGTTGACGTATGCCGCTGCCGCGATTCGCTCGTCGACAGCGGTCAGCAACATGGCCTGCGTCGCTCCGCCAGACGCTCCGGCGGCGTAGATGCGCGAAGTATCCACGCTCGAAATGGACGACAAAAAGTCGAGCGCGCGGATGCTGTTCCACAGCTGCAAGCCAAGCAGGTTAATGTTCCACAGCGCTTCCCGTTCGCCGCCGATTGCTGTGTGCGGCAATTGCCGCGTGTCGTTGTAGCCGACCATGTCGTAAGTGAAGACGACATGCCCTTGTAGCGCTAGATTCGCAGCCAGCTTGGGAGGCGAAGCGATGTCGCTGTTCTCCAGACGGCCGTACGTCCAATGGCCGTGCGAGAGCAGCACCGCGGGACGCGCCCCGGCGGCTCCCGTCGGACGGTAGAGATTGCCGCCTAGGAAGAAACCAGGCGCTGTCTCGATCAGCACGTTCTCGATGGTGTAGCCGTCGCGATCCACAGCGGCGCTCAGTTGCGGATGAAGCGGCGTTCGCTCGGGCATCGGGTCGAGACCGGCGGACCACAAAATCTGCTGCCGTAGGTAGGCGGCGTGGGCAAGCCATTCCTCAGCCGACGAGTACTCGGCCATCTCGTAAGTTGCGTCGAGATGACGGACCTCCGCATAGCGCTGATCGGCTTCGGGCAGACCTTGCGCTGCTAGGTTCAGGCAGAACAGCAGACAAGCGATGGGGCGCATGAGACCAAAAGTTTAGCTCTCCCGCTCACGGCGCTGCGATGGGCGCGCCGAGCAGGCGGTCGGGAATGCCGAACCCGTCCGCCAGGCTCACGGCGTCGGGGCGAATCTCGGCGCAGAGCATATTAACCTGTTCGCGAATCGCGTGAGATTTCGCCGTCGAGATGTACCCTGATTCGAGGAACCAGCCGCGGTCTGCCTCGATTCGCGAAAGGGCGAACAGCGCCGCGAGCCTATTTAACGCCGCTCGCACTGCGGTATCTTCGCAGCGCGCGACGCCTGCCGCGAACTGCTCCATCACGATGCGCTCGGCGTGCGCGTTAGCCGTCGCCATCACGTGATCTTGCACGTCCACGAGAGCATAGAACGAATCCATGCCTTGATCGAGACGGTGCTTTAGCCGGCGGGCCAGCGAGCCCAGCAAACGTTGCTCGCGGTAGCGGAAGGCGTCGAGATGAAATTCCGTGCCGCGCAGATGGTCTTCGTCTGTATTTCGCGCGGCTAGCGGCTGCGGCTCGCGGACGGCGTCGGCCGCGCGCGCCGCAACGTACTTTAAGAGCGTGAAAGGCCGTGCGTCTTCGAACTGACGCCGGTAATCGCTGAGCAGGCTCTTAACGACAAGCTGCATCAATACCGTGTTGTCGCCTTCGAAGGTACAAAAGACATCCGTGTCGGCCTTCAGATCGTCGAAGCGGTTCTCGGACATGTAGCCTTGACCGCCGCACGCTTCGCGGCAAACCTGCAGCGACTCGATATTCGCCCAGGTGGCGTAGGCCTTGAGTCCCGCGGCGAGCGTTTCAATCTCGCGTTGATCTTCTTCGCCGCGATGAACAAAGCGATGGGCCAAGTGTTTGAGGGCGAAGTCGAGCGCGTAGGCCGAAGCGAGTCGAGGCAGCAGCTTCCGCTGATGCGTCCGGTAGTCGAGCAGCCGTGTCTCCTCGGCTCCCGCGGCGCCGAATTGGCGCCGCCGATCGCCGTAACGAATGGCGATCACGAGCCCAGACTTCATGGCGCTCAAGGCGCCGAGTGCGACGCTAACGCGGCCGGCCACAAGAGCCCCGATCGTAGTGAAGAACCGCTTGGAGGGACTCTGGATCGGGCTCACATACTTGCCTTCTGGAGTCACGTCGGCAAAGCGGTTCAACAGATTCTCGCGCGGGACGCGAACGTGGTCGAACCAGATTCGCCCATTGTCCACGCCGTTCAATCCGAGTTTTTGGCCGCAATCCTCAATCCGTACCCCAGGCGCCGTCGCGCCGTTTGCCTCGCGGATGGGGGCCAACAGCGCATGAACCCCTTGCACCTCGCCGCCAACGACAAGTTGCGCGAAGACCACGGCCATGCGTCCGTGAACGGCGGCGTTGCCGATGTAGTTTTTTTGCGCGGAATCACTGGGTGTATGAATCTCAAATTCGCCGCTCGCCGGGTCGTAAGTCGCCGTGGTTTCGATATCGGCGACGTTCGAACCGTGTCCCATTTCGGTCATGGCGAAGCAGCCCGGTAGTTCTGCCGTACCGGCCTGGCGCAGGTAGCGGTCATGGTGACGCTTCGTACCCAGGGCGTGTATCGTTCCGCCGAAGAGCCCAAACTGCACGCCGAACTTAATCGTCAAGCTGATGTCGTAGTAAGCGGTCGTCTCAAAGGCAACAGCGAAACGGCCCATATCGTCTTCACCGCCGTACTCCTTCGGATAAGACAGCGCGCCGATGCCCTCGGCCGCTAGAACCTTCAGTTGTTCGAAGACCTGCTCACGGTAGGCTTCCTTACTGAGTTCGAGTCGTCTCTCGAACGCCGGCCGGCACAGGATTTCAAACAGACGCTGCCGAGTCGCCGCATGTTCGCCTGCCATGACGGATTGCAGTACCGCCACAGGGAAAGAGGCCTCCGCCGCCGGAGCCCGCCGAACTGCCTGCGGCCGCGGCTCACTGACTGAAGCCAGATCGCCGTTCATCGGCTTCAGCAGCATTTGCAATGATTCGGTGGAAGGCGGACGGCCAGGCTGTAGCCAAGTCAGCAGTTCTGTGCGGGTAGCCTCGGCGAGTCCCTGCGCCGAGGAGATGTGGGTTTGAACCGAACGGATTTCCTCATCCGTCAGCTCGCCATCAGACCACGCAGCATAGATCAGCCGCAGAAAAGGCCTTGCGGACGGGTCTTGGGGAACAACGTGATGAGAACTCAAAGAATCTGCCATGACAATAGTCCACTCAGTATGCCCGATCGGAGATTAAGAGATCTCTCGATGGCGTCTCAATAGAAACGTGTCGGTCATGCCGGCGATGTAGTCACAGACGGCCCGCTGTATCGACTCCCGCGCAGCTTGTTCCTGATAAGGGCGGGGCAGGGCTTCGGAGTGATCCATAAAGTAGGCGAAGACCGCGTCGAGCGCCTGGACGGAGCGCTCGCCGCGTCCGGCCACGGCGGCCGACTTGTAGACTTCGCGGCTCAGCAGCTGCTTCAACGACCTTCCGGCCTCGGCGGCGTCGGGCGTGAGTTGGGCTATCCGCTCGGGGTATTCGCGGACGTCGCCCGACCGCTGCAGGTTGGCACGGTCAGCGGCCGCTCTCGTGCCTTCGATCAGCGAGGCCACGAAAAAGTCCAGCAAGCGGCGCAGCGCCTCATTAAACCAATCCCAGCGGTGAGAATTCGGGAAAGCGACCTGGGCTTCTCCAAAAAGCTTGCCGAATAGCGCAATCTCTGAACAGACGACGTCTATCTCCAGCGCCTTGGCTTCGACCGCATCGTCCAGGTCGCCGCAGTTGTAGGCGATCTCGTCGGCCGGATCAATCAACTGGGCCTCCAATAACGGACGAAGAGTCAGCAGGTACTCGGCCATCTCGGGATGTTCCGCCTCGGAAAAATCCCGTGAATGCTTCAGTAGTCCTTCGCGAACTTCAAACGTCAGATTGAGTCCCGGTGACGCTGCATAGCGTCGTTCGAAGCGGTCCACGATGCGCAACGAATGGATGTTGTGGTCGAAGCGTTCCCCGTAACGGCGCATTGCCCGGTCCAGTGCGGCCTCGCCCGCATGGCCGAACGGCGGATGCCCCAAATCGTGACCCAAGGCTAAGGCCTCCACGAGATCCTCGTTAAGGCCCAACGCCCGGGCGGCGGTCCGGGCCACCTGAGCCACCTCGATCGTGTGCGTCAGACGATTGCGGAAATGATCAGAGAGCGGAGCGGTAAAGACCTGAGTCTTCTCTTGCATGCGCCGGAAGGCGCGCGAGTGAATGATACGGTCGCGGTCCCGCTGGAACGGATTGCGGTAAGGATGCTCAGGCTCCGGTCGGCGCCGGCCTCGACTCTGTGACGGATCGAAGCGGAGCCTTTGGAGCATCACAAATCGTGGGGCTTAGCTCTGGGGAAGCCCGCGGAGTTCCTGCGCCGCAATCGTGCTCGCCGGTCCTGTGGAGTCAACCAACTCTTGCAGCAGGGTGCGCGCGCCGGCCGGATCGCTCTCGGCAATCGTCCGCGCTAGCGCCAGCTTGGCACGCGAAGCGGGAACCACCGTGGTCGGATTGTTCACCAGTTTCTCGTATTCCGAACGGGCCCCGGCCACGTCGCCTTCGGCCGCCAGGACGTCCGCCAAAGCCAGCCTCGCCAGCGAAGCATACTCCGAGTCTGTGCCCGAGATGGCCGATTGCAACTTGGTCTTGGCCGCGGCAAAGTCCTCCGCTTCCATGTCCAATAGCGCGTAGTAGTAATCCGCGGCTGCCGCCGCCTTCGTTCCAGGAAAACCCGTCTTGACCTTCTCCAGAGCTGCGCTCACTTCGCGCGTGCGCTCGCCCGAAGTGACGAAGGCCGGTATCCCCGGCTCAGGATTCACGGACACTGGCCGGCTGAACATGACCGCGGCCTCCTGCAGAGCGGCCATCGAGTCCAACCTTTGGGCCTTCTGGTGGGTATAGAACCAACCGCCGCCCACGATGACAACGACCGCCGCCGCCAACCCTATGAGGATGGCAGTACGGTGTTCGGTGAAATATTGGATTTCGCGACTTACTTCTTCAACGAACTTGTCTTGTTTTAGGTCCTTGCGCTTAATGGTTGCCACAGTCGCCTCTCTAGGGAACTCCAAACATTATGACACGTTGACCCTAAAGGGGTTGCACTGAGTTTGGAGTGCAAGAGTCCCGCTAAAAGCCCGCTAGTCAGTACGAAAGTACCATACTATATAAGGTAGTTTTTAGCCGATACATTTAAGGGCCTACTCGGTTTTCACTTGAGTTAAAATACTGAAAATTAAGGGAAACCCTTGGCAGGAACGCTAAAGCCCTGTATACTCGCGGTGGTAATGCTAAGAGACCTAGAGCGTACGCCAGTCCTATCGCAGGACGGGGTCGTCCTAAGCAAGAAGGTCCAGAAGGATCTACGCAGGCTAGCCGCCAAACTAGGACCTGTTGCTAGTACGATTGACACGCGTTGGCGCAGGCGTTTGGGCGGAGTGTTTGCGCAACCGCTTGATTCCTCGCGTCAGCGTGCGTTGGCCTCCATCAATCCCGGCGTTTGGATGAATCTGCTGGCGGAAGGCCGGTTGGCGGAGTTTTTCGAGAACGTGGAGTATCACGCCCGTAGGCTCGCCAAACTCGATGTGCCGCCTACCAAGGTTTTGGCTTCTGTCGCCGAGTACGAGCGCGCCTTTGCCCCGGAGATCAAGAAAGCCTTCCCTCTAGATCACGCCAGCTATGCTTCAGCCCTAGATCACCTTTACTTCGGCATCAAATTAACGCTCAACAACGCGTACTACCACGTGCGTGACCTAGAGGCCGCTGCGTTCTATGACGTACTACAGGACCAGCTAGAGACGCTCCGCGTGAAGGAACTGCTGCAGCGCGTCCTGGAGACCCTTACCAGAACATTTCGGGCCAATGGCGGCGTCATTCTGCTCACCGAGCCGGATAGCGACAAGCTCACGGTGAAAGCCTGGAAGGGAATGAGCGATGCAATGGCGGGCTGCTTCGACACCCGTCTCGGCGAAGGCTTGGCGGGCGAGGTCGCGGTCTCAGGAAAGGCCGAAGTCATTGTTTCCGTCGCCCAGGATCCGCGGGTCAGGTCCTCCAAGATCCGTCAGAACTTTCACAGCCTGTGGGCTGTGCCTTTAGCTGTGCGCGGCAAAATCACCGGCGTCGTGGAGTTGGGCTTCTCTCATGAGTACAACTGCCTTCCCCGTGAAATGAAGCTGTTTGAGGCTATTGCCGAACGCTGCGCTTTAGCAATCGACAAGGCCCAGTTGCTTGAAGAGTTGCACGAGCGCGAAGAGCAGATCCGCGCCCTCGGCGAGCACATGATGAAGGTCGAAGAAGAGGAGCGCCGACGCATTAGCCGGGAACTCCACGACGAAGTCGGCCAAAGCTTGCTGGTCGTTCGCCTGTACCTCGAGATGATCCAGGGCATGGTCGGCGACGAGAACAAAGAGGCCAGCGCCAAGTTGGCGGATACGCGCAAAGTCGTGGAAGACACGATCGTCGAGATGCGCCGCCTGATTTCCGCCCTGAGCCCCAGCGTGCTCCAGGCGCTCGGGTTGCCCGCCAGCATCAGGCAGTTTGTGAGGAATTTGGGACGCACCTTCCCGGGCCGCGTTCGGGTCCGCATGTCGGAACTCGACGAGTTGCCGGAAGGTCCCAAGATCATGATGTATCGCCTGGTTCAGGAGTGTTTCACCAACGCCGTGAAGCACTCCTGCGCGGACAACGTGAGCCTGCAAGTAAGCCGGAAAAACGGTTCGGTTTGCATGAAGCTGCACGACGATGGAGTTGGTTTTGATGTGAACGATGCGACTCGTAAGCGTGAATCGTTCGGCTTGGCCGGAATGCGCGAGCGGGTCGCTTTGCTTGGAGGCGAAATCGACATTCAGACGAGCCCCGGAGCGGGTACGAGGGTGTCGATCGCCATTCCCGTTTAGCGGGGGCGACGGTTTGTTTATTGGAAGGAGCGGACCAACCAGTCCGGAATCGGTGATGAGAAGCCGAGGAGAATAGCAATGTCGAAAATTCGCATACTGCTGACTGACGATCACACGCTGTTTCGTCAGGGCATCTTGAACATGTTGGAACACGAGACGGATATCGAGGTGGTCGGGGAGGCTGCGAACGGTACCGAGTCCGTCGATGCGGTTCCGGCCCTTCGACCTGACGTGGTGCTGATGGATATCGGCATGCCCGGGCTGTCGAGCTTTGAGGCCACGCGGCAGATCAAGAAGCTTCGTCCCGAGACGAAGATTCTGTTTCTGACGATGTACGACGACGAAGATTATCTCGTCGAGTGCATGGAGGTCGGCGGCAGCGGCTATGTCCTCAAGGACTCGCCTGCCGGTCAATTGCTCGCCGCCATTCGCGACGTCCATCGCGGCGGCAGCTACTTGAGTCCCAAGATGCTTTCGCAGTTAGTTGACGACTTCCGCTCGCGGATTAAGTCGACCCACCGCCAACCGCGCTTCGCCACGCTGACGCCGCGCGAAAAGGAAATCCTGAAGTTCTTGGCGGAAGGTCAGTCCGTCAAGGAGATCGCGCAGCACTTGAATCTCAGCGTCAAGACCGTGGAAGCGCACAAGTTCAACCTGATGCGTAAGCTGGACATCCACAACAAGGCGCAACTGGTGCAGTACGCGATCCAGAAGAAGATCATCCAAATTCCAGTCGGCCCCTAGTCAACTGTTTGACATTGAATTGCAGCTGGACCGATACTGAAGGG
>CAZYOX010000177.1:0-8927 GCA_964649285.1 uncultured Bryobacterales bacterium
CCGGACGCACGCCTCTCCACGGTCTGCTCTTCCGTACTTCCGTCAGTTCCTTTGTTCGAACGTATCAGCTGCTATCGATATTGGGCGACAACATCGCGCCGTTGCCTATCTCGGTCGGGCGCATCAGACACCGCGAAGGCGATCCATCGGATGTCATCATGCTTCGTTTTCCAGAGACGTTCGCTCGGCAGTTGCAATTGACAGTGATCGACGGCGGCGAGGCGCCTATCGACATCTTGGAACCAGCAATTCTACTCGCATCCCGGCGACTGGTGATTAATCTCGACGCGGTGAGCGCCGAGCCGCTACGGCTTTACTACGGGAATCCCGCGGCCTCCGCGCCTGACTATGGACTCGACTTGGAGCTTTCCGGCGAATCTGTTCCGCGCCTTGAGTTGGGACCGCAACAGCTGAATCCCGTCTACGAGGCTCCGCAAGCGCCTTTTCCTCAGCAGGCGCCGTGGTTGATTTACGTACTGACGGGAGCGGCCAGTCTTGGGCTTCTGGCTATCTTGCGTAGCCTTGTGTTCGACGTTGCGTCCTAAGATCTGAGCCGCTACAGCTCTTCGTCGTAGCCTTCTTCCTCTTCACGGCGGCGCTCACGGTAGCGGCGGAGCGCTTCCTTGCTGACCGTCGTCGCCGACCACAGAAAGGCTCCCGCTATCGCGCCCGACGCCGCGCCGATCAAGGCGCCGAATAGGGCGCCCGCTGCCGCGCCCGCGCCCACAGCCCGCGTTCCCTGACGAATCGTCTCGGGACGCGGCTTGTAGTCTTCGAGGTGTCTCATCGGGCCTCATCATCGCATATGGTTCTGACGGAGGCGTTATGCTGTCGAGAGTCATGCTCAATCGCCGCCGTTTCCTCGCTGCCGCTTCGGCAGCCGCCCTGTATTCTTGCAATCGCGCCGAAGGCCGCAAGATCATCGGCGTGGTACCCAAGGGCGCCAGCCACCTGTTCTGGCAAACGGTTCACGCCGGAGCGCTGAAGGCCGCCAGCGAGGCCGACCTAGAGGTCCTTTGGCAGGCGCCGCAGATGGAGATTGATTCCAGCCGCCAAATCGCCATCGTCGAAAACCTCATTTCACGTCAGGTCGACGGCATCATGTTGGCCCCCGTCGATGATGAGTCGCTTGTTCTTCCCGTCGAGCGAGCCGCGGCGCAAGGCATCCCGGTGACGATTTTCGACTCGGCGATCAACACCGACAAGATCATCAGCTTTGTTGCCACCGACAACTACGAAGCGGGCAGAATGGCCGCGCGCCGCATGGGTGAAATCCTCGGCGGCAAAGGGAAAGTCGGCATCATCGGCTTCCGGCCAGGCTCTGCCTCAACCGTGCAGCGGGAAGACGGCTTCCAAGAGGCGCTCAAAGAGTTTCCTGGCATCGAAATGGTCGGGCTGCGCTACAACGACTCCGACCGGGCCAAGGCCATGGCCGAGTCCGAGAACCTGATGACCGCGCACCCCGATCTTGCCGGATTGTTCGCCGACAACGAATCCTCCACCGACGGCACCGTACGCGCCGTCAAGCAGCGCGACGCCGCCGATCAAGTCAAGATCGTCGGCTTCGACTCCTCCGAAGAACTCATCGCCGAACTCAAAGCCGGCACAATGGATTCCATCGTCGTCCAAGACCCCTTCCGCATGGGCTACGAATGCATGAAGGCCATGGCCGACCACCTAGCTGGTCGTGAACCCGTCGCCAAGCTCGATTCGGGTTCCTATCTAGTGACCCGCGAGAACGTCGATAACCCTGACATCCAGGCCATCGTCTTCCCAGCCATCGACGAATGGCTGAAGGGCGCCTAACGCCCGTTTGACAATCGATCCGGCGATCGACCCTTCTCACGAGCTCGCGCCAGCTTAGCCCCGGAGGGGCGCCGCAATCCGGTACGACCCGAGGACATAGGTAACAGTTTGACCCAAGCACATGGGTAACAGATCCGGGAGAATCGCTCTTTCGTGAGGAAGGAGGGACGCTCTTGGGCTGGAAGGAGACTCGTGTGCAAGACGAAAGACTGGCGTTAGTGGAACAGTTCGCGGCTCAAGAGCTGTCGCGAGCGGAGATTTGCCGGGGCTTCGGCGTGAGCCGCAAGACCGGCTACAAGTGGTTTGAGCAGTATCTTCTCAAAGGCGTAGGCGGGCTGGCCGACCGTTCGCGGCGTCCGCATCATCAGCCCCAAGCCGTCGATGAAGAGGCGATCGGCGCGATTCTGGCCGCACGCTCGCGGCGTCCGAGTTGGGGCGAGCGCAAGCTGCATGCCTGGCTCCTGCGCGAGCGGCCTGAACGCAGCTGGCCGTGTTCTGCGACGATCGGCGCGATCCTGAAGCGATATGCGATGCAGGCGCTCGTGACGACCGTTTTGTTCCGGATGTCCGGGCTCGATGCGTTCGGGCACCTTGAAGCAAGACCCGGCCCGCCATGCCTGTTCCCCGGGCTGGCGCCGCGGGGCTGCTGGTTACTCCGCCCCTTCAGGGGCTTGAGGTCAGCGCCCACGATCCGGACAGTTACGCGATCGCGGGCCGCCGCGCTGGCTTGCGCGATCAGTGAGGCGGCTCGCCTCATTGAAAGCCCTAGACGATCTGCTTGCCGAAGGCCGACAACAACAGTTCCACGGCGAGCTCGGCCGTACGGTTCGCCTGGTCCAAGATCGGATTCACTTCCACAACGTCCATCGAGCGCAGCAGACCGGAGTCGGCAACCATCTCCAGGGCTAGGTGCGCCTCGCGATAGGTGAGGCCGCCTCGCCGCGGCGTACCCACGCCCGGAGCTTCCGCCGGATCGACGACGTCCATGTCCAAGCTGACATGAATACCGTCTGTCTCACGAGACGCCCAAGCGAGCGCCTGCTCCATCACCCAGGGCAAACCTTTCTCGTCAACCTCCCTCATGGTCAATGCGTGAACGCCTGCGAGCCGCAGATTGTTTCGCTCCCCGGCGTCAACGTCTCGCAGTCCGACCAGCACGGCGTTGTCGGGCCGAATCGGCGGGCTGCCTCCCGCCACGCGCCCTAGCCGGCCGCGAGCTAGACCAAACAAGTAGGCGAGCGGCATGCCGTGGACGTTTCCTGAGATGCTTGTCTCCGGCGTGTTGATATCGGCATGTGCGTCAAGCCAAAGCAAGCCGATGCGCCGTCCGCGAGCGGCGCCGGTCAGCGTGCCGACGGCGAGCGAGTGATCGCCCCCGAGAATCACGGGAATCCAGCCGGCGGAGACGAAGCCTTCGACGCGCATCGCCACGCGCTCGCAGACTCTCGCAATCTCTGTGGCGTAACGGGCGTCCGTGCGCCCGACCGCACGATTCTCGGGAATGCCCACCGCGACATCGCCGTCATCGCGGACTTCATAGCCCAATTTACTTAGACCATTCAATAGGCCGGCCGCCCGAATCGCTGAAGGCCCCATGTCGACGCCGCGCCGGTTCTGACCAAGATCGAGCGGAACTCCAAGAATCCGAACTTTTCGCGCAGCCATGTCTCACTTCGTCGCGGAAGCTCATCATAGTAATTAATGCGCCATGACCGATACCGCACTCGACGCCCGCATCTTACAAACAGGAAAGGAACTCTACCGGCTATTAGGCGACGGTAAACCTCCCGCCTTCAAGAAAGACTATTGGAGTGGCCGCGTCCTTGAATGGGCGATACGGGACGAAGCCTTCAAGGTGCAGATGTTCCGCTTCGTCGACGTCTACCCTTATCTCAAGACGTCTTCGCAAGTCGCCCGGCACTTGCAAGAGTATTTCGGCGAAGTGAATCAGATGCTGCCCCGCGCGCTGACGCGGCGCCTGCTTTCGCTATCGCCGGATTCCCTAGCTGCAAGAATCACCGCGCATTTAGTCGGCCGAAACATCCGCAGCATGGCGAGCCAGTTCATCGCCGGCGAAAGCGCGCACGATGCGCGGCGCTCACTGCGGAAGATTCGCGAACAGGGTGCGGCATTTACTGTTGCCTTGCTGGGCGAGGCGGTCGTTTCTGAGAGTGAAGCGAATGGTTATGCACAACGCTATCTGCAAACGATTCAGGAGTTGGAGCGGGATCGCCGGCGCTGGGAGCCCCTCGGCGACGACCCGCAACGAGACTGGGGCGTTGCGGCGCCGGTAAATGTTTCGGTCAAGGCCACGGCTCTCTATTCCCAACTGCATCCGGAGGCCTTTGAACACTCTGTAGCCGCGGCCAAGGAACGACTCCGCCCGATCCTCCGCGAAGCGATGCGCTGCGGCGCCTTCATTTACTTCGATATGGAGCACCGCGAGTTGAAGGACCTCACCTTCGCGATCTATCGCTCCATTCTTGAGGAACCGGAATTTGCCGGTTATCCCGAGACCGGCATCGCTATTCAGGCTTACCTTCGAGATTCGCTCGACGACGTACGCGAGTTGTTGACGTGGAGCGAGGCCCGTGGACAGGAACTGACGATTCGTCTGATCAAAGGCGCTTATTGGGATCAAGAAGTCATTCATGCGCGTCAGCATGGTTGGCCCGTTCCGGTCTTCACCGACAAGGCCGCCACCGACGCCAATTTTGAAGTGTGCGCGAAGCTGATTCTCGAGCACGACGCCCCGGTGCGCCTCGCCTGCGGTTCGCACAACATCCGCTCCATCGCCTATGTCCGCGAACTCGGCCTCTTGCACCCCGAGAAGACCGTCGAGTTCCAAGCGCTCTACGGAATGGCCGAGCCCGTCAAGAACGCCCTGGTGGCCGCGGGCTTTCCAGTGCGCATGTATGTGCCCGTGGGCGATCTCCTGCCGGGCATGGCCTATCTGGTGCGGAGACTGCTGGAAAACACCTCTAACGAATCCTTCCTGCTGCACAGCTTCAGCCTTGAGGAGACAGCCGAGCAACTGCTGCGGGACCCAGCGATGCTGCTTCGGCCGCAAGAGCCCGCGCCCTCTCAGAATGGCCGCTTTCGCAACGAGCCGCTCCTCGATTGGAGCATCCGCGCGAATCGCGAACGCTTCGATAGGGCGCTGAGCGGGTTGGAACTGCCCAAGTGCGCTCCGCTGTTCTTTGGCGGCAAAGAGCACGAGACCGCACAGCGCATCTCTTCGTTCAACCCCTCTCGGCCTAACGAGGTTGTTGCCGTAGCCGGCTCAGCTGACCTCGATCAGGCCGATCAAGTGGTGGCGGCGGCCAAACAGGCGTTCTCCGCCTGGCGCGCTGTCAGCGTGCGCGAGAGATCTGAGTTGCTGTTTCGTGCGGCGGCGATCATGCGCGAGAGAAGGTACGAACTTGCCGCCCTCCAAGTCTGCGAGGTCGGCAAAGTGCGCGCCGAAGCAGATGGCGACGTGTGCGAAGCAATCGACTTTCTCGAATTCTACGGAAGGGAGATGTTGCGTCTTGGGGCGCCGCGCCGCTTAGGCCATGCTCCCGGCGAAGACAGTCAGCTGGTCTTTGAACCGCGCGGCGTCGCGGCGGTTATCGCTCCTTGGAATTTTCCGCTAGCGATCTCGACAGGCATGACCGCAGCCGCGTTGGTTACGGGAAACGCCGTTGTCTACAAACCCGCCGAGGATTCCGTGGGTATTGGCTCAGCGCTTTCCGACGTACTGCGGCAAGCAGGCGTGCCCGACGGCGCATTTAACTTTCTCCCTGGCGAAGGCGCTACAGTGGGCGCCCATTTGGTCGCCCACCAGGACGTGTCGTTGATCGCCTTCACCGGCAGCATGGAAGTCGGCTTGCAGATTGTGGAGAGCTGCGGCCACGTCCCCGAAGGCAGCCGAGAGGTCAAGAAAGTCATTGCCGAAATGGGAGGCAAAAACGCAATCATCGTCGATTCTGACGCTGACTTCGATGCGGCGGTACGCGATGTCATTTACTCCGCTTTCGGCTACCAAGGCCAGAAGTGCTCGGCCTGTTCCCGGCTCATCTTGCCCGAGTCCATTCACGACGCCTTCCTAGAACGGCTCTTGCCGGCGATCGAGAGCATCCAGCTCGGCCCCGCGGACGACCCCAGCACCTACGTCGGCCCCGTCGTCTCGGAAGAAGCTCGAGACAAGATCCTGCGCTATATCGAGATCGGCAAACAGGAAGGCCAATTGGCTCTCCACCGCTCTCGAAGCCACGCGGAAGGCTACGCCGCTCCCATCGCAGTATTCACCGGAATTCGGCCCGAGCATCGGCTCGCCCAAGAGGAAATCTTCGGTCCGGTTCTCTCCGTGCTCAAAGTCGCCGATTACGATCAAGCCCTCGAAGTTGCCAACTCGACGCGCTTTGCTCTAACTGGGGGCGTCTTCTCCCGCAGTCCAGTCAACATCGAGAAAGCGCGCCGGCGCTTGCAAGTCGGCAACCTTTACATCAACCGCGGCTGCACCGGCGCCATCGTCGAGCGCCATCCCTTCGGAGGATTCAAGCTGTCCGGCCTCGGCACCAAAGCGGGCGGCGCCGAGTACCTCCAAGAGTTCATGGTGATGCGCACCATCACGGAGAACACCCTCCGCCAAGGCTTCGCTCCGCCTTCCGTTTAACGCGAGGCCGATGCTTACGGGTTTGGCACGATCTCGCGGATCACGCCGTCGCGTTTGTTAATCACGAACAATCGTCCGTCGGGCCCGCTGTTGAGCCGCATGTCGGCGCGGGTGGCGGCTTCCTTCCCTTGCTCGGCGTTCTTCGCTTGGATCATCTGCAATAACGTTGTCGGCTCGCCGCCTGAGGTCAGCAGGATGCGGCGGATCGCGTCTTGTCCGCCGTTGGGCGGGTTGTCTGCCGAGATGTAGAAGATTTCGCCGCTGGGAATGTCTCCGAACAAGATGCGGCCCTTCAATTGCGGAATGCGGTCTTCGCGATAGACGACCAGGCCCGTCGCCGCCGACTGCGGTTGGAACAACGGGTCGGGCTGTCCCCACTCGACGATCGGATAAGTGACCGAAGGATCGCTGCGCGGGTCGGCCACGTTAACGGCTGAACGGCTGATGAAGCGGAAGCTGCCTTCCCAATCGTTCCAGCCAAGGTTGGCGCCCTTCGTGACAGGACTGATTTCTTCGACGATGTTCTGCCCGATCTCGGCGAAGTACATCTTGCCGTTCACGGAATCCCAGGCGAAGCGTTGCGGGTTACGCACGCCGTAAGCATAGATCTCAGGCAGAGCGTCGTCGCGGCCGACAAATGGATTGTCGGCGGGGATGCCGTATTTGCCGTTCGCGCTGTTCCTGCCCAACGGGTCGTAGCGGAAGATCTTGCCGAAACCCATCTTCAGGTTCTGCGCCATGTCGAACGGGTCGCCGCCGCTGCCGCCGTCGGCGATGCCCATGTAGAGCAGTCCGAAATCCTCATCGCCTGGCCGTGCCAGCGGATTGAAAGCCAAGTGTCCGCAGTTGTGGTTGCGGAACGGTTGCTGGAAGCGCATCAGCTCCCGCGGAGCGTCGCCGTCATACGTCGCGGCGCTGGGATTCTTGGCCGTCCACTCCAGTACGACGCTGTGGTGGCTCACCTCGCCTTGACCAGGCGTGAAGTCGGCGGCGGGACTGGTGTCGGAATGGTCGCCCCAGGTGTAGAACTTGCCGTAGCCGGGCGCGCCGGACTCCGTGAACTGCGGATGGAAGGCGAAGCTCTGGAAGCCTTGTTCGTTGCCTCGCGACTCGACCGCGTGTCCCCATTTCGGATCGTTGACGTTGAGGTAGACAGCGACTTGCCGGCCGTCGCTGCTAATCGAGTAGAGCGGCCCGCGCATGTCGTTGGCAAAGAAGCGTCCGGCGCCTGGCTCCCAGTTCAACAGCATGATGCGCGCCGCAGCGCTATCGATGTCGGGCAACGAAGCGAACTCGGCGACGCGTACGACGATCACCCCGTCGGATGTCGGGATCGGCCGCGGAAAGGGGTCGTTCGTCTCTTGTGCAGACGAGCAAGCCGCGGCCAGCAAGGTTGCCGCGAACAAGAATGGCGTCTTCATTTCCGAGGACTCCTTAGGCGTAACAAGCGGATTGTAGCGTAGGGCTAGATGCTCGCTGCGTAGGATGGCGTCCGCCGCACCTTTGTTACCTGCTCGAAGCGGTAGGCAAGTTGGATGAGCCGAGACTCGGTCCCGCTCTTGCCGAAAAGCGAAAGACCGATCGGCAACCCGTCGATGTAGCCCATCGGCACGGTGATGTGAGGATAGCCGGCGCGCGCGGCGTAGCTAGAGCAACTGATGCCTGATCCAGCATCGCCATTGGCGAGATCGGTGACCCAGGCCGGCCCATTCGTCGGCGCGAGAATCGCGTCCAATCGGTATTGGTCCGCAAGCTTGTCGATGCCTTCGGCCTGGTTCATGCGCTTAACGAGCGCCAAGGCGGCGACGTATTCCGCTTCGTCGAGCGAGCCTTTCTCCTGTGCGAGTACGAAATGCTCTTGCCCGAAATACGGCATTTCGCGGTCAGCGTTGGCTTCGTTAAAAGCGATCACGTCAGCCAGCGTGCGCACGGCGACGGAGGGCGGCAGCGCACTCAGATACTTGTTGAGCCCAGCCTTAAATTCGTAGAGAAATACCTGGTATCCCGCGTCGGACAGTTCTTCGCCGCCGGGCAAACCGTCGGCAAGGTCGACCAACTCGGCGCCTTCGCCGCGCAAGGCGTCAAGAGCCGTTGCCGTGACAGCCGCGACGTCTTCTCGGCGCTCGACGATCGGTCGATAGACGCCGATTCGCGCGCCCCGCAAACCGCCCATGCTGCAGGCCGCGGCAAAGTTCGTCTCGCGGCTGGCAAGAGCGTCCAGCAGCAGCGCCGCGTCAAGAACGGTGCGGGCGATAGGGCCGGCGGTGTCCTGCGTATGCGAGATCGGAATGATGCCTGACTGCGAGACCAAACCCAGCGTCGGTTTGATGCCGACCAGTCCATTGATCGATGCCGGACAAACGATGGAGCCGTTCGTCTCGGTGCCGACCGCGGCCGCGCATAAACTGGCGGCGGCGGCGACGGCCGAGCCCGAGCTCGATCCGCACGGGTTGCGGTCGAGCGC
>CAZYOX010000178.1:0-8891 GCA_964649285.1 uncultured Bryobacterales bacterium
GCCAGGATCTTCAGCTTCGGCCAGCGCTCGCGAAGCAGTCGAATCAACGATAGACCTGCCTCAGGTCGCGGCAGCAGATCGAGGCGCAGTTCCACGAACTTGGCCCCTGCTTCGCATTCGGCGAGGGCCAGGCGTTCGAGGCTGTCGGAGTTAGCTGCGCTTAGCGCGACGCAGATAGACGGCAAGGAACGAACGGAGATCATGGAGGAGCGGGCGGGCGAGAGCCGCCAACCGGCCAGCGTATCACACGCGATTAGGCCTAGGATGTTGGCAGCAAACAGCATCCGGCGCACACCTGGCCCGCGCGACAACTTGGCCCCCATGCCATCGACAGCACGTTATGAACCGCACACGCTGCAGGTCGGCCTCTTCGGACGATTTCGGCATCGTGTCATACCCGACACAGGTTTTGGGGGCTTATCGTCCACACCATTCGGCGGCATTAGCGCGCCACGGGCGTTCCAAGACAAATGCCGGATGCCGACGGCCCCTTAGTGCTGTAGAATCTGGAAGCGCACAAGGAGTCTCCCATGGACCGTAAGCAAGCACACGATTTCCCGCAAGAATTGCTCGACATCTTTGACCTTTACGTCCACGGCGATATCGACCGCCGCCTGTTTCTGGACCGGGCAAAGAAATTTGCCGTCGGCGGGGTGACCGCCATGGCGTTACTCGAGGCCCTGAGCCCGAACTTCGCTTGGGCCCAGCAGGTTGCCCCGAACGACAAACGGATCTCCACCTCGCGCGTGACCATATCCTCGCCGCAGGGCAACGGGAGCATCAACGGCTTACTGGTGAGGCCGGCGAATCTCTCGGGCAAGGCTCCTGGCGTCCTGGTCGTCCACGAGAACCGGGGCCTGAACCCCTATATCGAAGATGTTGCCCGCCGCCTCGGCACGGAAGGCTATATCGCCCTGGCGCCAGACGGACTGACCAGCGTCGGCGGCTATCCCGGCGACGAAGACAAGGGTCGTGAACTCTTCGCCACCGTCGACCGCCAGAAGATGGCCAACGATTTCATCGCTGCGGCTCGCTGGCTCAAGGCCCGCGAGGACTGCACCGGCAAGATCGGCGCTGTGGGCTTCTGCTTTGGCGGCGGCGTGGTCAACAACCTGGCCGTCCAGCTGGGCTCTGATCTCTCGGCGGGCGTTCCTTTTTACGGCAGCCAGCCGGCCGCTGCCGACGTCGCCAAAATCAAGGCTCCTCTGATGCTGCAGTACGCCAGCCTGGACACGCGGATCAACGAGGGTTGGCCGGCGTACGAGGCGGCGCTCAAGGCCAACAACGTTAAGTACGAGATGCACATGTACGAGGGAGCCAACCACGGCTTCCACAACGACACTACGCCGCGTTACGACGAGGCCGCCGCCAAGCTGGCCTGGCAACGTACGCTAGCGTTCTTCGCCGCGAACCTGAAGGGGTAAGATCGGCTCCGCGATTGCCCTCGAGATGCCTACGACGCCCGCGCAGATCGATCAGTGGCGGCATGCGACTTCTGAAGGTCACCACTTAGAGTTCAAAGAGGCCAAAACTCAGTTTGACTCGAAGAGACTCTGCCAATATTGCGTTGCTATCGCCAATGAGGGGGGTGGAGCGCTTGTTCTGGGCATCGCCGATCGTGCTCCTCGACCCGTTGTTGGCACGACCGCTCTTGGGAACCCCCTCAAGGCGACGCAGCAGTTATTTCAGAGCCTGGGCTTTCGAGTAGATGTGGAAGAAGTTTTGCATCCCGATGGCCGTGTAGTCGTACTCAATATTCCTGCTCGACCTAGAGGTACCGCATACAACTACGAAGGGCAATACCTCATGCGGTCCGGCGAGGCGATCGTATCAATGAGTGAAGATCACCTGCGCAAGATCTTTAAGGAAGGTGATCCCGATTGGCTAGAGGAAGACTCCATAAAAGACTTGGAGGCGGGAGAAGTTGTCGACCTCCTCGACACTCAAACGTTTTTTGAGCTCTTGGGAATGCCGTATCCCACAGATCAAGGCGGCGTGTTGGAGCGCCTGGTGAGTGAGCGGCTTGTTGACGGCGGCCCAGGCCGCTACTCGGTCCGTAGAATGGGCGCGCTTCTGTTAGCGAAGAAGCTTGCAGACTTTCCTGATCTGGCGCGGAAAGCACCTAGAGTTGTGGTCTATGACGGTACCTCCAAGATGGAAACCAAGCTCGACCAGTTGGGCGTCAAAGGTTTCGCTGTCGGCTTCCAGGGGCTCGTTCGTTTTGTGATGGGCCAACTTCCGCAGAACGAAGTAGTCGAGGATGCCCTTCGCAAGGAAATGAAGCTCGTACCGGAGCGAGTAATCCGCGAACTACTCGCAAACGCACTTGTACATCAGGACTTTAGCGTTCGTGGCAGTTCGATGATGGTCGAGGTCTATACGGATCGTGTTGAGATTACCAACCCCGGAGAACCCCTCGTTCCGGTGGAGCGATTCATAGACGGATATCAATCCCGAAATGAGCGCCTAGCAAGCCTCATGCGCCGGATGGGGGTTTGTGAGGAGAGAAGCAGCGGCATAGACCGAGTCATAGAAGCGGCCGAGTTCTATCAGTTGCCGGCGCCTCGGTTTAGAGTTGGACTTCGAAGAACGGAGGTCCTGATCTACGGTCCTCGTGACTTTGAAGCCATGGATCGCGATGACAGGGTGCGGGCTTGTTATCAACATTGCGTTTTGAAATGGGTAATGGCGCAGCATATGACCAATCAGACCTTACGCGATCGGTTCCGCCTTCCGGAGCGAAAGAGCGCCACTGTTTCGCAAGTCATATCGGCCGCCATTGAGGAAGATCTCATCAAGCCAGATGAAAGCGCCGGAGCCTCCCGGAAATTTGCGCGATACCTTCCGCGATGGGCGTAGGCTCCTTATCTAAGTTTCAGCGCTCTGTGTCCGTTAAGAATCACCTAAGTCAATGAAATAACTAGGGTTGTTTATTTAAGCGTTACCCGCGCAAGGAAGCCCTCACTACTCCGGTCCGCTGTACGTCACCGTCATGCGCACGCCCTCCGGGGAGCTGGTCGCGGAGGCGGAGATCTGGTACTCGTCGGACCTGCCCTGAATGCTTTCGACCGTGTCGCCCCCGCCTGAGAACGATGAGCGGTTAACGTCCAGCCCGAGCGCTTGCAGCCGCCCTTCGTAGTAGCTCAGCGCCGCCGCAGCGTCATTCGTTGCGAAGCTGTAGATGCCGCTGCGTTTCCCGTTCGAAGTGGCCGAGTAGCCTCCCACCTCGGTCTTGGTTCCTGGGTACTCGCCGAGCCAACTGGGGACCTCGACCGCCGCTCCGGAAATGCCCATCGAAAAGGTCCCTTCGCTGCCGGTAATCGAGATCGGCCCACCGTCTCCCGATGCGTTTCCTTGAATGCGAACCTCCTCGCCGGTGCCGTCCTCAAATACCAGTTCACCCCGCTCCAATTGTGAGTAGTTGACCGTTATTTCCTTTCCGGTTGACTTCTCGCGAATGGTGATCGTGCCGGCATCGCGGTCGCTCTCCACAAGTTCGAGTTCCGGATTGAGCCCCACCATGGCCTCAGCTGCCGCAGCGGCCGGGTTGTCGCCCACGAACTCCGAGGCGGTCTTCACGGCGAAATACCCGCCGATGCTGAAGACGACAATGGCGATCAGCAGCAGTCCTCCGCAGCCGATTCCAATCCAAGCAAGCGGGCTGAGGCCCTTCTTAGGTTCACTCATGACGTTCCCCCTGGAGATCTGAAGATTAACCTATGCGGGTTCGCGGCGCGACGGTTCTTTTTTCATCTTTTCGCCGCCCGCAACTTGTTCGGTCAGGAGGTCGCCCCGGCGGCGCCGAAGAGTAGCAGTTTAGAACGAGGCGTCCCACTGGACGCGCACGCCGACTCTCGATCCCAGGTTCCCCTGGTCAGGCGCGAGCGAGTAGCGGCTCACGTCCACCGAAAGCTTATCGTCGTGTCCCTTGAAGAACCAGTTGGCGACGACTGTCGTCTCGTGAATAGAGTCGTTTGAGCGCCCCATTCGGGGATCGACAAACGCATACCTTCCCGCGACCTCGAACTGGCGAGGAACCTTACGGAAAATCTCGTGGAAAAAATAACCCGCTTGTACATAGCTCCCGCGCATCCGGGTCTCGATGGCGTTCACGTTATCCCGTACGCGCTTCCAGTGAAACTCGTTCTGGAACGAGAAGCCCTGTTGTTTAAAGGCTGCCTCGGTCATGTATTGGCGTAGCGAATACTGTCCGGGCGCGCCGGCCTCAAAGCCGTCCAATTGGCCGCCGCCGTTCGAGGAGAACTGCGTGTAGCTGCTGCGATTGCCCGTTGCTGCGACCGCCAGGCTGAGGCGAGGATTGGCCTCGCGCTCCAAATCGCTTTGGGACAGCGACACGCCCCCGCCCAAAGCGTTCCACTGGTACCGCGCCAGCCACATTAGTGAGCCGTCGTCGGCGTCTGCCGCCACCAGCCGTTTGCGGAAGATGCCGAGGCCTTGGCCGGTAAAGATGCCCACGAAATACTGCGAGTCTATCGCCGAGCCCTTAGCCAAACGGCCGGTAAGTTCGACGCCCTTCTGGCGATCAATCGTGAACTCGCGGTTTACGATTGATCGATCGACAAACTGTTGCTTGCCTGAGGAGTCCATGCGCTCGCGGCCGTAATCGGCCTTCCACTGGCCAAATCGCAGCTGCATCCATTCCGGTCCGACATCAAAGCGCAGGTCGAGCAGGTTGCCGCCGACCAGACTGTGTTCGTACTTGTACTGGATCCAGGGAACGGCGATGTGGCCTTCCATCTTGAAGCGGGCGCGAGGAATCGATAGATCCGATTCGCCCGGTCGCATCAAGTCGCTTTCCTCGCGAGGCGCTGATTCGAACGGCGAGGTAAAGCGCAGTTGAGCTCGTATATTGGCCCGGGCGCTGAACGCTCCCTTCTTGGACCCTAGCTCGAGTCCGGAAGAGCCGTAGCGCACCCACCTACCGGGCTTCTCGAAATCCGCGCTGCTCTCATTCGGTTGCACCGCATCCACCACGCCAGCGGCAATAACGCCTGGTTCCGCCGCGGCCGGCGCCGCCGACAGTGCCACGAGTAACGCGCCGACGAGCATCGGCCCGCGCCGAATTGTGGTGTCGGTCCTCATTGCTGTTACGGTACGAACTCAGTTGTTTAGATTTGGTGAAGACCTGGAGGTGTTACGGCGACTCTTCGATTAAGAGTCGGTTAAGATCGTGACCCTCTATCGCAGGAATAATGGAACGGAAGCCGACATCCTAGACCGCGGCGCCCGAGACGGGGCAAGTTTCGCCAGCGGTTACGGAACGATCGGGAGCGACAGCCCCAGGAACATGCAAGACGGGGTCAGACCGCTAGCTGCGCGACTTCTTCCAAGCCTCGAGTTTCGCCTTGGCGGCCGCGACAGCGGCCTCGGCGTCTTCGACATCCTCTTCCATCAAATGTTCGGCGAGTACGTCGCTGGACCTCTGCAAGGCGATGCGAGCACGTTCGACTTCCGCCGCTTCTAACCAACTAGCGCTCGATGCCAAAACACGGACACGATGGGGCTCAGCTTCCAAGAAGCCGTCCACTAGCGCGATATAGCGCTTTACGCCCGCCTGGGTAAAGGTCAGCACGCCCGCACCCAGCTCGGTCAGCAGCGGCGCGTGGCCTGGCAGTATGCCGAGGTAACCGTCCGACGCCGGGGCTTGGACGTCGTCGACGTCTTCGCTGATGAGGGCCCCGTCCGGCGAGGCGACTTCAAGATGGAGCTTGCCCGCCATGGAACCTAGGCCGCCTCAGCGAGCTTCTTGCCGTTCGCGATGGCGTCTTCGATGCCGCCGCACATGTAGAAGGCCTGCTCGGGCAAGTTGTCGTGTACGCCGTCGACGATTTCGCGGAAGGCGCGAATCGTATCCGCCACCGCAACATACTTTCCTTCGCGTCCCGTGAACTGCGCGGCGACATGGAACGGCTGGGATAAGAACCGCTGGATCTTGCGCGCCCTGGCCACAATCAAGCGATCGTCTTCCGACAACTCATCGACGCCCAAGATCGCGATGATGTCCTGCAGTTCCTTGTAGCGTTGCAAGATGCCCTTCACGTCTTGGGCCGTCTTGTAATGATCTTCGCCCACGATGTTCGGGTCGAGAATGCGCGAAGTCGACGCTAGGGGATCGACGGCGGGGAAGATGCCCAACTCCGCGATCGATCGCGCCAAGTTCGTCGTGGCGTCCAAATGCGCGAAGGTCGTCGCCGGCGCGGGATCGGTATAGTCGTCCGCGGGGACGTAGACGGCCTGCACGGAAGTGATCGAACCGTTCTTGGTCGAAGTGATGCGCTCTTCGAGGGCGCCCATCTCGCTCGAAAGATTCGGCTGGTAGCCGACCGCGGACGGCATTCGTCCTAGCAACGCCGATACCTCCGAACCCGCTTGCGTGAAGCGGAAGATGTTATCCACGAACAGCAACGTATCCTGTCCTTCCACATCGCGGAAATACTCAGCGACCGTCAGGCCGGTTAGGCCCACGCGAAGACGCGCTCCAGGAGGTTCGGTCATCTGGCCGTAGATCAACGCGACTTTCGACTTGTTGTAGTCCTTCGGATCGACGACGCCCGACTCCTGCATTTCCATCCAAAGGTCGTTTCCTTCACGGGTGCGTTCGCCGACGCCCGCGAACACCGAGACGCCGCCGTGCTTAAGCGCGACATTGTTGATCAGCTCCATGATCGTGACTGTCTTGCCGACGCCCGCTCCGCCGAACAAACCGATTTTGCCGCCCTTCAAGAACGGCTGTATCAAGTCGATGACCTTGATGCCCGTTTCGAGCATCTCCTGATTGGTGGACTGGTCTTCCAGCGAAGGGGCCGGCCGGTGAATCGGGAAGCGTTGCTTGGTCGTGACCGGACCCATCTTGTCGACTGGATCACCCAGCACGTTCAACACGCGGCCCAAAACCTCAGGTCCCACAGGCACGCTGATCGGCTCGCCCGTATCCTCCGCAGGCATTCCGCGCACCATTCCGTCCGTCGCTAGCATGGCGACCGTGCGGACGCGTCCTTCGCCCAAATGCTGCTGTACTTCGCAAATGACGTCAATCGGCTCGGGCACATCGAAGCCCTCGCTCGTGATGCGAATCGCGTTATAGATCTTCGGCAAATGCCCGCCTTCGAACTGGATGTCGACTGCAGGGCCGGCGATCTGGATGACTTTTCCAACTTGAGCCATGGTGTGTTTCCCGTAAATCTCTACTACGACGCCGCTGCAGCGCCCGACACGACCTCGATAATCTCGGTCGTAATTGCGGCTTGCCGCTTGCGGTTCAGCGTCAGCGTAAGCCGGTCGACCATCTCGCCGGCGTTGCGCGTTGCCGAGTCCATCGCCGTCATGCGAGCGGCATGTTCGGACGCGGCGGACTCTAACATCGCCTGATAAATCGCAATCTCCAGGTAACGCGGCAACAACCGCGCCAACATCGTCTCTGCGGGCTGCGCGAAGATGAACCCTTCCTTCATGCCGGGCGTGCCGCTTTCCTTGTGCGGCTGAAGCGGCAATAATCGCTTAGCGATGGGCGTTTGCGAGAGCGCGCTGCGGAATTCGCTGTAGATCGTATAGACCGCGTCGTATTCGCCGGCAGCAAAGCCTTCGGCAAGCCTCTTCGCTAGATCGCGCGCGGTCTGGAACTGCACCGAAACTAGCACGTTCGTCCATTCGCCCGCTTCCTTCACCCTGCGGCGGCGGAAGAAATCACGACCCTTACGCCCGACGAACTCAAACGCAATGTCCTTGCCTGCGTGAGTCTTCAAAAAGGCCTGTCCTTCGCGGAACAGCTGACCGTTGAAGGCGCCGCACAAGCCCTTCTCACCCGACAAAAAGACCAATAGGATCTTCTTTTCCGGCCGCTGCGCCAACAACGGATGATCCGTATCCTCGGTCGCCGCCGCTGCTACGCTCGATAGCATATCGGCCAGCAACTTCGCATACGGCCGCGATTGCGTCGCCTGCTGTTGCGCGCGCCGCAGCTTCGCCGCCGCCACCATCTTCATGGCCTTGGTGATCTGCTGCGTATTCTTGACGGAGCGGATACGCCGCCTGAAATCAATCAACGAGGGCATTAGCTAGCCTTGGCCGTCTCGATCTTGTGACGCTGCACAAACGTCTTCTTGAAGTCGTTCAGCGTCGCTTCCACTTCTTTGACGATCTCGTCGGTGAGCGCTTTCGTCTCAGCAATCTTGTTGAGCACGCTCGAATCCTTGCGTTCCAAAGAATCGAACAACTCGCGTTCGAAGTTGGCCAAGCTCTCGACCGGCAAGTCGTCGACGAAGCCGTTGACGCCGGCGTAGATGATCAGCACTTGCTTCTCCATCGGCATCGGCGCGTACTGCTTCTGCTTGAGGATCTCCACCAAACGGCGGCCGCGGTCCAGCTGGCGCTGCGACGACCTATCCAATTCCGAACCGAACTGCGCGAACGCTTCCAGGTCGCGGAACTGCGCCAAGTCGAGACGCAAAGTACCGGCGGTCTTCTTCATCGCCTTCGTCTGCGCGGCGCCGCCGACGCGGCTAACCGACAAGCCGACGTTAACGGCCGGCCGGATGTTCTTGTTGAACAAATCCGACTCCAGGTAAATCTGTCCGTCGGTAATCGAGATGACGTTCGTCGGAATGTATGCCGACACGTCGCCCGCCTGCGTCTCGATGAACGGCAGCGCCGTCAAAGAACCGCCGCCCTTCTCGTCGCTCAGCTTTGCCGCGCGCTCCAGCAATCGGCTGTGCAAGTAGAACACATCGCCTGGGTAGGCCTCGCGGCCCGGAGGACGGCGAAGCAGCAGCGAGATTTCGCGATACGCGACCGCATGCTTGGAAAGATCGTCATACACGCATAGCGCGTGCTGCTTGTTGTCGCGGAAGTACTCGCCCATCGCGCAGCCGGCA
>CAZYOX010000179.1:0-4779 GCA_964649285.1 uncultured Bryobacterales bacterium
GGCGGCCCTCGCGGCGATCCTCGAGGCCGTGGAGGCGCGCCTCGCGGCGGGTTTGCCTGGAGTACATGCGCTCGGAGATGGAGTTTGACGGGCAGAAGGGCGATTACATGACCTTCCGTGATACGGGACAATTACGGCAACTGCTGCTCGTCGTCGTTGACGGCGAGTTGGCCGGCGAGGCCCCTGTACGGGGCGTGGCGGCGTCGGACGATCTCGATTCGCTCGATCCGCTAGTCTGCGCCTCGCCCTAGCAGGAGAAACCACAAATGCAATTTCTATCGAGAGCCCTTATCCTCTTCTTGACCTCCGTGATCGCGCTGATGGCGCGAGATGCGACCGGTCGGCTGTTCGTGACCAACGAAGGCGACAATACGGTTTCTGTGATCGACGCCGAGTCGGGCGATTTGGTCAAGGTGATTGAGATCGGCGGTCGCCCCCGCGGCATCGGCTTCTCGCCCGATCGTGCGCATGTTTACGTCGCCTTGGGCGACGACAACGCTATCGGCGTCATCGACACGGACACTCTGGAAGTCGTCGAGAAGATACCGGCCGGCTCCGATCCGGAAGCTTTCGCCGTGCATCCCAACGGACACATCTACCTCTCGAACGAGGACGAGGGCGAGGCCAGCGTGCTAAACCCGGAGACTGGCGAAATACTCGCTCAGATCAAGGTCGGCATCGAGCCCGAGGGAGTAGCCATCGGCCCCGACGGGACACGCGTCTACGTGACCAGCGAATCGACCAGCATGGTGCATGTCATCTCCGTTCCCGAGCACGAAGTCGTGGCCAACATCTTGGTCGGCGCACGGCCTCGCGAGATCGATTTCTCTGAAGACGGCAAGTACGGCTACGTCACTTGCGAAGTCGGCGGCGAAGTAGTCAAGTGGGAACTCGCCACCAACAAGATCGTGGACCGCAAGAAACTGCGCAGGGAAATTCGGCTGGTCAAACCAAAGGGAATTCGCCGTGGTCCGGACGGCAAGACGTTCTTCATCGCCACCGGCAGAGGCGACGTCGTCGCCGTTCTCGATGCCGAGACGCTTGATCTTCAAGCCACAATCCCCGTGGGTCGGCGCGTTTGGGGTATGGCCTTCAGCCGCGACGGCAAAACGCTCTACGTGACTAACGGCCTCGATAATGACCTCTCGGTCATCGACGTCGACGCCCGCAAAGAAATCAAGAGGATCCCCACGGGCGACATGCCATGGGGAGTCATCTTCGACGACTAATGATGATTTTGAGACAAACCGCCATCCCGTACATCGTTGCAGCCTTGTTGGCTTTGCCGGCCGGCGCTGCCGCTGAGGTCAACCCGAAAGAAGCCATCGGCTGGCATCTATTTTTCGACAAGAATCTTTCCGGCCCCAAGACGTTCTCCTGCGCCAGTTGCCACCTGCCGGAAAAGGGCTATGTGGGCGGTGAGGCCCTCAGCGTGGGCGCTCACGGCGATGTCCTTGCGCGGAACACGCCCACTGTAGTTAATCTCCACGAGACCGAGTTCTTCTTCTGGGACGGCCGCGCCGGGAGCCTCGCCGAACAGGCTAAGGGTCCCATGACCAACCCCAAAGAGATGGATGTCGATTTGGGAGAAGCGGTCAAACGGATCAGCAACGATCCTGCCTATCGTGCGGCCTTCGACAAAGCCGGCATCGCTGAAATCGATGCAGATGCCATTTTCGATGCCATCGCCGCCTTCGAGATGACCCTAGAGACCGGGCCAACGCGCTTCGACGATTGGGTCAATGGCGACAGCCATGCCCTAACGGAGCAGGAAGAACGCGGCCGCCGTATTTTCTTCACCAAGGGCGATTGTGCGCTGTGCCATAACGGCGCCAACTTCGCTGACGACGATTTTCATAACATCGGCACGGGCACGGAATCTGATCGCGGGCGCTACGAGATAGAGAAGGATGAATACTACCTAGGCGCTTTCAAGACGCCCGCGCTGCGCAACTGGAAGTCGCGTGAGCCGTTCATGCACGACGGCCGCTTTAAGACTCTGCGTGAGGTGATCGAATTCTACGTTGATCCTCCTCCAACAACCATCGGCGAACGCGAGATCGACCCGGTCCCGCTGACGGATGACGAAATAGACGACCTAATCGCCTTCCTTGAGACGCTCAACGGCGCTTGGCCCGATCTAGCTCCCTACAAAGCCGCCTGGCAGCGATTGATCGCCCCATGAGCCAGCCTGTGCTTGAGGCGACCGGGTTAGCCAAACGCTATCCTTCCGGGGCTGCTCTGCTGACCGTCTTCGAAGACCTCAGTTTTCAGCTGCAGAAAGGCGATAGCGTGGCCTTGATCGGCGAATCCGGCGCCGGCAAGTCCACTCTATTGCATCTTCTGGCCGCCCTAGACAAGCCGACAGCAGGCCGCATTCTCTTCGGAGACCTCGTCGTCAACGAAGCCGACGAGAAGGCCCTTGATGCTTATCGCAACAGCGCCGTGGGCTATGTCTGGCAGAGCTATCACTTGCTCCCAGAGTTCACCGCCCTCGAGAACGTCATCATGCCTCGGCTTATAGCCGGCGTCAACCGGGAGCAGGCCGTACCCCAAGGGCTCAAGTGGCTTGAGCGCCTCGGTCTCGCCGGACGCGCCACACACCGCTCAGGCGAGCTCTCCGGCGGCGAACAGCAACGGGTGGCAGTCGCCCGCGCTTTGGTCGGTGAACCGAAACTGCTGCTCGCGGACGAACCAACCGGCAATCTGGACGACCGTACCAGCGAGGAGCTGATCGCTCAGCTATTCGAACTGCAACGCAGCGAAGCCCTCACCATGGTCATTGCCACCCACAATCTTTCCTTCGCGCAACGCTGCGATCGCGTCTACCGCATCGCCAACGCACAGCTCATAGCCGCTTAGGCCGTGTCTGCCCCGTCAGCTATCCTGGGGTTATCCCCATGAAGTTGCTCTTCGTCGGAGACGTCATCGGCCGCCCGGGCCGCCGCATTGTCCAGTATTGCCTGGAGGACCTCGTTTCCGCCGAAGAGGCCGAATTGGTCATTCTCAATTGCGAGAACTCCGCGGCTGGTTTCGGCGTCACTCCCGAGATTGCTAACAGCTTCCTCGATCTGGGCGTCGATGTACTCACCTCCGGCAATCACATCTGGGACAAGAAGCAGATCTTCGACTATTTCGCGCAACAGCCGCGTCTGCTGCGTCCGGCCAACTACCCCGAGGCCCCAGGCTCGGGACTCTTCATCGGCTGTACCGACCGCGGCGTCCGCTATGCGGTTCTCAACCTCCAAGGCCGAACCTACATGCCTGCCACGCATTGCCCTTTTCGCATGGTCGACGAGATGCTGAACTCCATCGATGACGATGTTAAGGTTCGTTTCCTCGACTTCCATGCCGAGGTCACCAGCGAGAAGCAGGCCATGGGCTGGCACCTGGACGGCCGCATTTCTGCCGTCGTCGGCACCCACACCCACGTTCCCACAGCCGACGAACGGGTTTTGCCCAAGGGAACCGCCTACCAAACGGACGCCGGCATGACCGGCCCCATACATTCGGTGATCGGGATGGACGTGCGGGGGTCGGTAGACCGCTTCCTGACCGCCATGCCCGCCCGGTTCGAACCAGCCAGCGGACCTGTGCGTATGAATGCCGTGCTGATCGATATTGACGAGAAGACAGGCAAGGCGCGCTCGATCGAACGCCGAACGGTCGACCTCGAGTAGCCCTACTGAGCAGGCGGCTGCGCTTCGCTTTGGGCCTGCGGAGCCGGCGCGTTCCGCTGCTCCTTTTCCAATTGAGACAGGCGTTCGGCAGCCTCGGCCTCGGACATCACTTCACACGTCAGCGGCTGCACCAACAGCGCCGGCTCGGCCCCGCCGGTTTGGAGCATCAGGTTGTACCTTCCGTGTGCGATGTCCGCCGGAAGCTTAGCCTGAATCTCCTCTGCCGTTTTACCCGTGATCTCGATTTGGACGTCCGTCGACCCGACGGTCAAAAAGAGGACCTCGACCTCGTTGAGATCTGTACCCGAAACGGTGATCGAACCTCCCGGCGCAGCCACGGGCGGATTTACTGATGTGACCCGGGGAGCGGCAAACAACGAGGAGACGCCTGCCAAGAACGCAACAAATACTAAAACAGCTGAACGCTTCATGACGACTGCCTCCTGGCCACAGGCCTTTAACCTGTGTGCCGCCTCGATGCTACGCCCTAAACGCCACAATTGCAACGTCATTCGGCCCGGCTCTGCGATACTGGAGAACTTCGGACAGCAATGCGCACCAATCGAACTCGCCAAATTCTCAACGACGGGGGCGTGGCCCTCGGCATTATCCAAAACGGTTTGCCGACCATCGAGGTCCCTCGAATGTTGGCGGCCGCCGGTTTTGACTGGCTGTTCATTGACACTGAACATGGGCCGTTCGACGCCGAGACCACTCACCAGGTGATTCGTGCTTGTTTGGCCTCTCCCATCACGCCCATCGTCCGCGTGCCGGATTTCCAATACGACCTCGCGGCAAGGGCGCTCGACTCCGGCGCCGAAGGCATCATATTCCCGCGCACCGAGTCGGCTGAGCAGCTCGCCAAGGCGGTTAGCTGGGTTAAGTATCCGCCGTTGGGCGTTCGCGGTTTTGGTCTCGGCGCCGTAAGCAATGACTACGTCGACGCCTCTATGGAGGAATTTATCCGCCATGGCAACGAAGAAAACATCGTCATTGCCCAAATCGAGAGCGTAGCCGGACTTGACGCCATTGAGGAAATTGCAGCCGTTGACGGGCTCGATTGTCTGCTGCTCGGCCCTTCCGATATGAGCGTCTCGCT
>CAZYOX010000179.1:4789-8886 GCA_964649285.1 uncultured Bryobacterales bacterium
GGCATCCCCGGACAGTTCGAACACCCCAAGTTCCGCGCCGCATTTGATCGTATTGTTCAAGTCTGCAACGACCGCGGCTTGTGGCCCGCGACTCACCATGGCGACCCGGAACTGGTCATCCAAGCCATGCAGCGCGGCATGCGCATGGCCACCTGCTCCACTGATCTCTCATTACTCTGGAGCGCGGTAAAAGGTCTCGGCAATACCCTGCGCAACGGCCTGCAATAACTCAGAGTCCGTCACAGGAAACCGCGCTGAGCCATCTACCAGAGAGGCGTGCTCGGCATATGGCTCGAAACTTGGGTTGCAAGCTTCGCGCGCAAGATTTGATAAAACATGGCGGAAACTCGTTCCATCGTCTCCAAGCACCTTGCCGGCGGGTCCTCCAGTGAAGCTTTACTCCTATTGCTGAAGCGTTTCTGCTTGACCCTGAGGGCTTCCGGCGAAACTTTCTTCCTGGCTGATCAAGTTGAAAAACGACTCGAAACCTTCGTGAAGGCGGAAGAGCGGCCAAACGAAGCGGCGGTTCGTCTCCTAAAGCGCACGCTGCGCGGCTGCAGCGAAATCATGTTCGACGGCGAATCCGCCTATGCGGTGCTCCGGCCGGGCGTGGGGCTCAAGGAGATCGTCTGCATCCACCCCGCCGCCGAGAAGATCGAGACTGTTGCCCGGGGCGCTTACCTCCTCGTCCGCGATGCATACGTCCAAGGGCGTAAAGAAGCTGAGAAACGAGGCCTAGTGCTCGATTTCTCTCCCTTTTTTCGAGAATTTCCCAAGGTGAGCGAACCGTCCGAGATGGGCGACGGCGTCGCTTACCTTTCGCGCCGGCTATCGGCGCAATTGCAGCAGGACCCCATCGTCTTCCGCCGCCGGCTCCTCGACTTTCTCCGTGATCGCCACTTGGCCGGCCTGCCGATCCTGGTCGGCGACCACGTCGATACCCCTGAACGTTTGCTCAAGGCGATCGGCGCCGTGCGCGCCGTCTTGGAGGAAATGGACGACGACACGCCTCACCACGAACTGCTCGACACCCTGCGCTCGAACGGCCTGGAGCCTGGATGGGGGAACAGCGCTCAATCCATTGCCGCGAACCTCTCGCTGCTCGCCCAGGTGATGAACTCGTCCGGTCCCACAGGGCTCGAAACGCTTCTCGGGCGCCTGCCCCTCATTCACTCCGTTGTGATGGTTTCTCCTCATGGCTGGTTCGCCCAAGAGGGTGTACTCGGCAAGCCCGATACCGGAGGCCAGGTCACTTATGTCCTCGATCAGGCACGCGCCATGGAGCGCCACCTGCAAGCTCAGTTCGACGAGTGCGGCCTCAACGTCTCGCCGGCCGTGCTCATCCTGACCCGCTTGATCCCTGACGCCGAAGGGACCACTTGCGGCACGCGGTGCGAGAAGGTCTTCGGAACCCAGAATGTTTGGATTGTCAGAGCGCCCTTCCGCGACCCCACCGGAGAGATTGTGCCGCACTGGATCTCCCGCTTCCAAGTCTGGCCCTACCTCGAACAGTTCGCCGAAGATTCGCAGGCCGTTATTGCCGAAGAGTTGATGGGTCCGCCGGACCTGGTAATCGGCCACTATTCGGACGGCAATCTCGTCGCGCATCGCCTCGCCGAAGACTGGGGCTGCACCCATGGCGCCTGCGTCCACGCGCTTGAGAAGACGAAGTATTTATTTAGCGACCTGCATTGGCAAGACATGGAATCCGAGTACAACTTCTCGATCCAGTTCACTGCCGACTTGGTGGGCTACAACTCCGCCGACTTTATCGTCTCGAGCTCCTATCGCGAGGTCGGCGGCTCGCCCACAGAGATGGGCATGATCGAATCCTACGAGCTGTTTTCCATGCCTGGCCTCTACCGCGTACAGTCTGGATTCGATCCTCGGCTGGCGCGCCATAACATCGTCCCCCCAGGCGCCAATGAAGAACACTTCTTTCCTTATCACGCCTGCGACCGGCGCGTGACCGCAATCGGCGAATCGCTTATAGAACGGCGCCTCCAAGTCGAACCCGGCGCGGGCGCCATCGGCCGGCTCGACAATCCCGACTTGCCGCTGGTCTTCACCATGGCGCGAATGGACCGCATCAAGAACATCCCTGGCCTTGTCGACGCCTATGGGCGCAGCGTAACGCTGCGCCAGAAGGCTAACCTACTCATCGTGAGTTCCGTGAACGATCCTTCTCAATCCAAGGACCACGAAGAGATTGCTGAAGTTCAGCGGACTCTGGAATTGATCAACGCTCACAATCTTTGGGGCAGTGTGCGCTGGGTCGCCGCGCGCCTCGACAAAGTGGAAACCGGAGAGATCTATCGCATCGTCGCCGATCGCCGCGGCGTTTTCGCCCAGCCGGCGCTGATGGAAACCTTCGGCCTTACCGTAATCGAAGCGATGTCTTGTGGCCTGCCCGTCGTGGTCACTTGCTACGGCGGACCAGCGGAAATCGTCATCTCCGGCGAGTCGGGCATCGTTCTAGACCCCAACGATCACGATCGCTTCGCTGAGGCGCTGGAAACCATCGTTTCCGACCCCAACGTCTGGAGCAAGTACTCCGCAAACGGCATCCAACGCGTGCAGGACGCCTTCGCCTGGGGCAGCCACGCGCGCAAGTTCTTGCGTATTGCCGCCGTTCACGCTTATTGGAATCTCGTCGACGTCATGAACCGTCAAACGCTTGACCGCTACATCCACACTCTCTACCACACCGTTTATCGACCACGGGCTCAAGCGCTCGTCGAGGCGAGCTGAGCCATGTATATCCAGCTGGTCAGTCTGCACGGGCTCGTGCGCGGCGAGAACATCGAGATGGGCCGCGACGCCGACACGGGCGGTCAAGTCCGCTACGTCCTCGAACTCGCCAGGGCCCTCGGCAAACTCGATCAGGTGGAACAAGTCGATCTGTTCACCCGGCGAATCCGCGACCGCCGCGTCTCGGCTGACTACGGCGAGGAAATCGAACAGCTTGGACCCAAATGCCGCATCGTTCGGCTCCCCTGCGGAGGCGCTCGCTATATACGCAAGGAACGCCTGTGGCCCTTCATCGACGATTATGTGGACGCCATGATCGCCTTCACTCGCGGCGAACGGCGAAAGCCGACGTTCGTGCACGGTCACTACGCCGATGCCGGCTACATCGCCAAAGAAGTCGCCTCCGCCTTCGATGTTCCCTTCGTCTTCACAGGACATTCTCTCGGCAAACCGAAACTCGAATATTTGCTCCACGAAGGCTGGACCGAGGAAGCTGCCGACAAGGAACTCGCCATACCCCGGCGCATCGAAGTCGAACAGGAGTGCTTGTCCGTCGCCGACCTAGTCGTCGCCAGCACGCGCCACGAACGTGACGTGCAGTACGCCGGATACAGCAAGAACCCAAGCCTGCGATTTGAAGTCATCCCGCCGGGCACCGATCTCGAACGCTTCTTCCCCTACTACGAATACGACATGCCCAATGCGCAAGTGGATGAGCGCTTCAAGCAAGGGCGCATGCGCATGGTCAACCAATTGAACCGTTTTTTGTCCGATAGGGAGAAGCCGCTGATCATCGCCCTGTGCCGTCCCGATCGCCGCAAGAATATCGGCGCGATCGTTGAGATGTACGGCCGTAACAAGCAGTTGCAAGCGATAGCGAATCTCGCCGTATTCGCCGGCATTCGCCAAGACATCGAGTCGATGCCCGACAACGAACAGCAAGTGCTCACCGACATGCTGCTGGCCATGGACCGCTGGGATCTCTACGGCAAAATGGCCGTGCCCAAGAAGCACGACTCAGAAGCCGACGTTCCCGAGGTCTATCGCATCGCCGCCCAGAGCCGCGGCGTCTTCGTCAACTCGGCATTCATCGAGCTGTTCGGCCTGACTGCGATCGAAGCCGCTGCGACGGGTCTACCCTTCGTCGCCACCCACAACGGCGGTCCCACCGACATCGCCGAGAACACCAAGAGCGGCTTCGCCGTCGACGTCAGCGATCACGAAGCTTTTACTAATGCGATCCTCCGCTTGTTGACCGAGCCGGACCTTTGGGATCAATGCTCGGCCAATGGCATCAATCTCGTTCGCGAACAATACAACTGGGAGCGGCACTGCAAACACTATCT
>CAZYOX010000180.1:0-8770 GCA_964649285.1 uncultured Bryobacterales bacterium
CGTGACCGTCGCGGCTCCGAACGGAGTTGTAGCATGCCGTCAAGGCAAAGGACCGCGCGCTGAAGCGGCGCGCCTCGGATCGCGAGAGAGGCAGCTAGCAGACGTAACAGACTGAGAGCTCGTTGGGTCTACATGCAGAAGCGCCGTGCGCGCGGAGGAGAAGCAATGCGTAGAAAAGCATTTCTGCTAATGACCGTCGCGGTGTTGTCGCTCGGTCTAGCCACGACGGGCTGCCAAGACAATCAAGGTCCGATGGAAGACTTGGGCGAAGAAGTAGACGACGCTGCGGATGACGCGGCAGACGCTGTCGAAGACGCTGCTGACGAGGTCGAGGACGCAACAGACGGCAACAATAACTAGACAAGGAATCGGACCGCGGCGCCGTGCGAGCGGGCGGCGGCCTCGGCGGCCAGATAGCCGCTGCGTACGGCGCCTTCCATGGTTGCCGGCCAATTCGTGTCGGTCCAATCGCCAGCGAGAAAAACATTGGAGTATTTCGTCTCAGTGGCAGGCCTATAGGCGGTCAATCCCGGAACGATGGAATAGGTTGCCTTGACTTCCTTAATGACATGGGCGCGTTCCAGCCGGGCCTGCACAACCTTGGGGAAGTATTCGGCCAGTTCCCTGCAGGCCAGGTCGATAATTTCACTACGTGACTTTGTCAGTAAGTCGCGGGAAGCGCTGACCACGCACTGAATGTATGTGTCGGACTTGCGAAACATCCATTGCATCGTGCGGTCGAGCAACACGGCGTGCGGCAACTCAGTTACTGGCTCGTCGAACCACAAGTGCACGCCAGTAATCGGCGAGTGTTCGAAGGAATCTATCGACAGCTGCAACTCCGGCAGCAGCGCCCCAACGCGGTCAAAGGGAACGGCGCTAATGTAAACGTCAGCTTCGTCGCTCCCGGGATCGATGCGCTCTACCGGCGCGCGCAAGTGCACCTGAATCGTGCGCGGCGCCCCGTCGTAAAGCTCGGCCAACGGTACTGCCGGCACGCCCATTTCATAACTCGTCTTGCTCCCTAACAAGCCTTCGGCAAAAACTTGAAAGGCGGCGTGCGCAGAAGCTCGCTCCGGCTCTTCATTGAGGGCGCTGACAAGAATCGGGCGCCAAAAGCGCTGGTAGCTATTCTGGGAAACCTGGCGCGACGTCAACCACTGCGACATGGTCATCTGTTCGAGCGCCGCGTCGCCGTAACGTTTTTGCAGCGCACGTAGATCGCCTGCCAGCGAGACCTTGTCGCGCCAGTTCAAGAATCCTAACTGCAGAAATGACTCCGCTAAATGCGCGGGATAAGGCAATGCGCCGCGCCGCAGAGTATCGACGGCGCCGCCTGGGCGCACGAAATATAACTCGTCGTAGAAGCGAATTTTCTCGGCGACGCCGCAACGCTTATAGAAGTCCAGCAGATTGGCGCAGCAACGCAACAACACGTGCTGGCAGTTATCGATGCGTTCGGAATCGGGCTCGTCCGGACGCACGGCAAACGAAGTCGCACGGCCGCCGAGAAAAGGCTTCGCCTCGTAGAGATCGACATGCCAGTCGAGCGAGGCAAGCGCCACCGCCGCCGACAATCCCGCCAAACCGCCGCCGACAATTTTTACCCGGGGAATGACAGCGCTCCTCCGAACCAACGGGTGCGCGCCGCGCGAATTACAATCCAAGTTTTCTGCAGCGTCGTTAGGCGCGGACGCCGCTGGTAAACGTCGAACCCTTGGCTCTTGATGCGCAGCAAGATGCCGTAATAGATGGCCATCATGGCCCACAGCGCCGGACGGCTCGCCGGCCGCACCAGCCCTAGCAACGGCGCCGCTTGTTGGTAGTAACTGCGCGCACGTTCCCACTCAAACGCCATCAAGTCGCTCGGCGGCTCTTGGCCGGCCATGAGTTGCTCACGAGTTATGCCGAAGGGATGCAAGTCCTCTTCGGGCAGATAGACGCGGCCCATGCCGGCATCTTCGGGAATGTCGCGCAGAATGTTTGTCAATTGAAAACCGATGCCGCATTTCTCGGCCAAATGCAATGCCCGCGGATCGCTGAAGCCGTAAATATGAACCACCGTTAGGCCCACGACCGAAGCCACGCGATAGCAGTAGCGGTAGAGTTGTTCAAAAGTCTCGTAACGCTGTGCTTCGAGATCGCTAGCGACGCCGTCGATCAAATCGAAGAAATACTCGTGCGGAATTTTATAGCTCTCGACGGTCGCCCGAAAGGCGGGCAAGATGGGGTCGTCGCCGACATCGCCGGAAAGGGCGCGGGTCAAAGCGGCGCGCCACTCGTCCAATGCCTTGCGGCGAATAGCCGGCTGCGGTTCGGCTCCGTCGCTGATGTCATCGGCATAGCGCATGAAGGCGTAAACGGCGCACATCGCATCCTTTTGTTCACGCGAGAGGAGCACGAAGGAGTAATAAAAATTCCTCGCTCGCGATTTGGCGACGCGGCGGCAGTAAGCGAACGAGTGCTCCAGCGTCACCACAGTCGACGCCCCATCACGCGCAGCAACAAACCGACGCGCTCCGCTTTGCCGATACGAGGGCGCTGGCGGATCGGGTCGTGGTCTTGTTGGCGAATCTTATCGAGAATGGCCATGCCGCCGCGGCTGAAGAGCTCGATGTCGATCGCCAGCCGCCGATCCAAAGTATCCGCTAACGGGAGGCCTTGCTCAAACAACAACTGCGCCCGGTGAACCAAGTCGGCGACGGCTTTCTTCACGATCTCGCCTGCTTGGCCGCGCTGCAAGTCGGCTTCCAGCAGCTGGAGTGAGCCGCCATGCGCTTCGAGAACGTCGGCTGGCGCGTAGATGCGATTGCGGTCGCTGTAGTCGCGACGGAGGTCTTGCCAGTGATTGGCCAGCTGCAGGGCCGTGCAAGTTTCGTCGGACATACGTATGCGCTCGGCATCGCCGTAGCCGCACAAGTGCAGCACCAAGCGGCCGACGGGGTTCGCCGAATAGACGCAGTAGTCGAGCACTTCGTCGTAGGTTTGGTAGCGGCTCTTGGTTTGATCTTGCACGAAGGCCCGAATCAAATCAGCAAACGGCGCCTTGGGGATGATGTGCTTCTCGACGGAAGTCTTGAGGGCAACGAACACGGGATGCCTGGCGCGCCCTGCGTACATCGCGTCGAGTTCATCGCGCCACCACGCGAGCAGTTCTAAGCTTCGCCGCGGGTCGGCGAATTCGTCGCCTAAATCGTCGGCCCAACGGCAGTAGGCATAGACGTTAAAAAAATCCTGGTGCAGGCGCTTCGGCAGCAGCAGGCTGACGACGTGGAAATTTTCGTAGTGCGCGCCCGAAAGGCCGCGGCAATAGGCGAGCGAGTCGTTAAGCGTCCAGGCGGGAAACTGCATTCCGTGGGCTTCGATGAAGTCTTTCGGAAAGAGCGTGGCCATGGGTCCGGTCTCGCCGGAGCAAGACGGGGTCGTCTAGACGCCGTTGGGTAGGATAGCCGTCTTGAGGTGACCGTTGTGGCTCATCATGTGGCGGAAAACCTTGAGCAAGTCGCCCAAAGGCGCTTCGTCGATGACGAAATCCGCCGCGTTGACGGCCCCGTCGCTGACGATCTCCAACGCGCGCTTCACCAAACGCGGCGTGTGATGGAAGCTGGCCTTGAGGGTCAGCTCGGAGTAGTGCAGCAGCGACGTATCAAGACACACGGACGTGTCTTTGGGGCAACCGCCGAAAAAGTTTACCGTGCCGCCGCAACGCACCATCTTTACCGCGCCGTCCCAGGCGTGGGGCGAGCCGACGGCTTCAACAACGACGTCGGCGCCGCGTCCGCCTTCGGTCGCGGCGCGAACCGCTTCGACGGGTTCCGAGCCGGGACGGGAAAGGACCAACGCGCTGGCACCCATGCGTGCTGCACGATCCAGCTGTTGTTGGCGCCGGCCGACGGCGACGACGCGGGCTCCGGCCAAGACCGCCAGTTTCACGAACATCAGGCCGATGGGACCCAAGCCGATGACGACGACGGTGTAGCCGGGCTTAATGCCGGAGTCCTCGACGCCGTGCAGCACGCAGGCTAGGGGCTCGGCCATTGCGGCGTGCCTGTAGTCGACGTGATCGGGAATCACGTAGCAGTTCTTCTCGACGATCCGCTCGGGGATGTCGATGTACTGGGCGTAGGCGCCGTTGTTAAACAGCAAGTCCTCGCACAGGTTCTCGCGGTCGCGCTTGCAGAAGTAGCACTCACCGCACGGGGCCGAGTTGGCCGCCACGATACGTTGGCCGACTTTGAACTTGGTGACGTTGGCGCCAACAGCGACGATATCGCCGGCCAACTCATGACCGAACAGCGCCGGGGGCTGAATCATGCGGGCGTGGCGACCGCTGCGGAAGACTTTGAGATCAGTGCCGCAAGTCAGCGCAGTTTGGACTTTGACGAGGATGCCGCCGGCGCCGATTTTGGGGACAGGGACTTGCTCGACACGGAGTTCTTCCTTGCCGTAGAGGACCGCCGCCTGCATCTGTCCGGTCAACGTTCTAGTCCTGCTCCTGCGGATATACCAGTACTTTCAACGATCCTTCTTGCGGCCGCCGGGCAATCTCGATGCCGCGTTCCAACTCGGCCAGGGGCAGACGGTGCGAGATCAGGTCTTCCACGGGAAAGTCTTTCCGCCAGACGATCTCGGCCGACTCCCGCTGCAAATCTACCGAAGCGGAGTACGAACCAAATACCATTCTCTCGTTTTTTCCGATTCCGGCGCCGTCTAGCTCAAACTTTTCTTGCGACGAGGTTTGGGCGAAAAGCATGATACGAGCCCCTGGGCGAGTCAAAGCGACGGCCTGCTCAACGATACCAGGCGCGGAGGCCGCGACAATTACGACGTCCGCCCCCCGGCCCGAGGTGGTTGCCCTGAGTTCGGCGGCGATATCCGCCTGAGTCGGGTCCCATGCGCGCGTTGCGCCCAACTTCTCCGCTTTCGCCAGCCGTTCCGGCAGACGATCCGAAGCGTAGATGCGCTCGATGCCGCGTTGTTTCAACAACATCGTAAAAAGCAAGCCAATCGGGCCCTGGCCCATGATCAGCACCGTCTCATCGGGCGATAAGGCGCACTTTTCGACGCCCTTGAGGCAGGTATTGAGCGGCTCGACGAATGTTCCCCGTTCGAAGCTGACGCCGTCGGGAATTTTTTCGACGCCGGCATCGACGATCCAATCCATGACCCGCACGTACTGGGCGAAGCCGCCGCCGGCAGGCTCGAACCCGGCCGTGACCCCTACTTGGATATATCTGGCGCACTGGGCGTAATCTTTGTGGCGGCAGTAGAAACAATCGCCGCAAGGGATGTGGTGGAAGACGCAGACGCGGTCGCCGACCTTGAATTTGGTGACGCCCGCGCCGACCGCGGCGACGGTTCCGGCGGTTTCGTGGCCGTAGATGCGGGGCGGCGTCAGCAGGTCATATTCGATCTTCTTGAGATCGGTGTGGCAGATGCCGCAGGCGGCGACCTTCACCAGGATCTCGCCGGGGCCGATCTCAGGGACGTCGATTTGCTCGTAGACGACCCGGCCGGCGCCGCGGTAGACCGAGGCGGACATCAAATCAGGTGCTATGGCTGCGGCGCTCATTGGAAGGTGCAGGTCTTTAGAAAATCGGCGAGACGTTGCGAGGCCAATTCGGCGTCGCGTTTGAGTTCCAACAGTCGCTGCCAGCGGCTGGAGCTGAATCCGGCTTGCGCGAGGATCTTCCAGCCAGCGAAGGTTCCGTCTGGGCGGCGTGCACGATTGAAGTCGACGGGGAAATCGGTATACGCGTGATCGCTGACCACGCGCACACAGTAGAACGGGATATCCCGCTTTGCCGCTTCTTCGGCGACAGCATAAGCTTCCATATCCACCGCATCGGCGCCGGACTGACGCAGCATTCCCTTCTCTTGGCTTGTCTGAGCGACTCGGTCAATGGTCAGCAGCGTTCCTTGAGCGACGCGCGCGGCATCTGGAAATGCCGGTGATTCACCCTGATAGTCTACCTTCTCGCGGATTCGCTTCACGCGCCGCCCCAGGAAGATCTGGCCGACCTCCAGTGCCGGGTCGAGAGCGCCGACGTAGCCGACGGAGACGATGGCGGAGGGCATCCGTTGTTGGCCGCAGACGACCTCAACCGCCGCCCGCGCGTTCTTCATGCCGGGGCCGTTGGCGACAAACCTTGCTTGTTGGCCTGACAAATTCCCCTCGACTCCCAATGGGCCGCGCCCCAAGGACTTTATATCACAAAGTTCCTTTAGCTCCAAGGGGTCTGCGGCGAGGATGAGGATCATTTTCAAAGGCACCGGCTCCGTGGGCGCGATCGTCCGTGGGTATTGACAGGCCCTACTATCCTAAAGATGGAGCTGCTCCTAGGAGTGGGATTCCGATCACAATGACCGCCACCAGAGGTTAATGCCGATGTAAGAAGCGATCTGTAGCATCCTGCCGTACCTCGCGGCATATTTTGTTTACCGGATGCGGCTTCGCCTGCGCTTGAAGCTGGATGTCAAATTGACGTTCTAGCTTTGAGCAGAGCGTGGCCGGCGATTAAAATTGCCGGCCACCATCTTTCCTACTTGATGATCTCGTCCAAGACGCGGCCGAGGGAGCCGGAGGGCATCTCGATGTCGAGCAGGGCGGCGATGGTGGGGGCGGCGTCGTTGAGGGCGGCGGCCTTGTAATAGCGGCCGGGCTTGATGCCGGCGCCCATGAAGATCAGCGGGATGTGGCTGTCGTAGTTGTAGGGCGAGCCGTGGGTCGTGCCGTTGGCGCTGCGAATCCAGTAGGGGTTGAGAACGATTTCCAGATCACCCGAACGCTGCGCGTTAAAGCTGCGCAGCACACGCTCGTCGATCTTGTCGTACGTGGCGCGGCCAGCGAGGATCTGATGCCGGGTGTAGACGCGCGCGACTTGCGGATGCTCGCGCATAGCAGCGGCGGCAACGTCCTCTGCTTGGGCGCGGTCGATGCCTTTCTCATCCATTAGTTTGTAGTTGAAGTAGGGCGAGCTTCCCGCCGTGGCTTCGATCCACTTGCCGGGGCCGTACTTTGCTGTGAGGGCTTCTTCGGCGGGAGCGAAGAAGTTGCCTTGCAGGCGACCGCCGGGGAGCCGCTGCCCGGCGAGAACTTCAGGTACGGGGCTGACGGCGTGATCGGCGGTGAGCACGACCAAGACGTTGTCCATGCCGATGGCAGTATCGACGGCGGCGAAGAGGCGGCCTAGCGAAGCGTCGACCGCGAGCGACACCGCGTGGGCTTCCGGCGAGTCAGGACCGTAGGCGTGACCGACGGCGTCGTTGGAAGAGAAGCTGACGGTGAGCACGTCGGTGACGCCGCGCTGGCCGAGCTTCTCTTCACGAATGAGTTGCTCGGCGAACGCCTCCAACAAATCGTTGCCGTAGGAGCTGCCGTAGACGGCGGAGTTGAGCTTTGAGCCCAGCTCAGTGGGGATCACGCGTCCAGCGGACCAGGTCTTGCCTGCATATTCGTTGGGATGGGCTGCCGCGTTAAACGTCTGAGCCCAAGCCGGCGGCTGCGCGAAATAGTAGTCGCTGCTGACGAAAGCGCCGCTGTCGTCGTCGAACCAGAAAGCGCCGTTGGCCATTCGTCCCGCGGGCAAGATGGCGCTGCGGTCTTTCATCGAGATGCCGAAGACCTTGGAATCAGGGGAACCGCTGCGCTTGAGCTCATCGCCGACCGTGCTGACCAGCAGCCGGCGTGGAGAAGACGCTTCCCCCGCGGCGCCGAGGAGTTTGGCGTCCGGGTCGGAGACGCTGGTGACCTGTTTGCCGGTTTCGCGGTCGAACCAGTCGTTGCCGACGATGCCGCTGATGGCCGGGGTGGCGCCGGACATCATGGTGGAGTGTCCGACGGCGGTGACCGTGGGGTAGTGCTCGAGGTGAGCATTGGCGAAAACGGCGCCGCGTTCGAGTAAGGTCTTGATGCCGCCGGCGTACTCATTGCGGAAGCGAGGCAGGTAGTCGTAGCGGAACTGATCGATGGCCACGAACAGGATGAGCTTCGGCTCCTGCGGCGGCGCTTGCGCACGCAGTAGGGCGGTGGTCAGGAGGAAGGTTAGGAACAGGAGGCGTTGCACGGCGTTATTGTCGCCGATTCTCGCGCCGGCGGTAAGACAAAGTCAGCCTGAGATTTGCGTCAGGCGGGCGTGGTCGGCGGAGAGCTGTTTAGGCAGCGGGAACTTGACGTCCTCTTCGATGACTTCGACCTCTTCGACGCGTCCAAAACCGAACTGTATCCGCAAGCGCTCGATGACGCCCTGGACGAGCACTTCGGGCGCGGAGGCGCCGGCGGTGATGGTCACGGCACGGACGTTCGTAAGCCACTGGGCGTCAATGTCGCGTTCGTCATCGATGAGGTAGCCGGGCGTGCCGGCGTTGACGCCGACCTCGACCAGACGGCGGGAGTTGGAGCTGTTCTGCGATCCGACGACGAGGATCAGATCCGATGTGCCGGCTCGGCGCTTGATGGCTTGCTGGCGGTTCTCGGTGGCGTAGCAGATATCCTGCGCCGGCGGACCCTGGATGTTAGGGAAACGTTCTTCGAGAGCCGAGACGATGTCGTTGGCCTCGTCGAGGCTGAGTGTCGTTTGGGTCAAGTAGTAGACGTTATCCGGGTCGGGGACTTCGACCTCAAAAGCCTCTTCGCGAGTCGAGACGACGATGGTGCGCTCGGGCGCCTCGCCTTGGGTGCCGATGACCTCATCGTGGTCGCGGTGGCCGATCAGCAGGATGGTTCCGTTCTGCTTGGCGAACTTGATGGCTTCGAGGTGAACCTTGGTGA
>CAZYOX010000181.1:0-8764 GCA_964649285.1 uncultured Bryobacterales bacterium
CCGATGAGCAGTCTCGCCAGCGATTGGTGACGCTGGCGCGCAGAGAGGGCTATCGCGAGCAGATTGAGCGGGCGACAGCGCAACTCACCGCGTCCGAGAGTCCTTCGCGGCAGGCCATCGACTTGCGCATCGCCGTTCTCGAAGGATTGGACCGGCAGGACGAACTAGAGGCGCTGCTTGTCGCCGTCGCCGAGCGCACCGAGTCGCGGGGACTGTTGGAGCAAGTGGAGCAGGTCGCGCAATCCCGCGGCGTAGACGCAGCGCAAACGGCGGCGTTGCTCAAGCGCATCGAGATCACGCGCGATCCGGTCGAGCTTCGGCGGTTGCGCATTCGTCTGGCGCAACTCTACGAGTCATTCGGCGACAACGCTAGCGCGGAGCAAGCGAGCTCGCAACTTTATGCGGAGGAAGGCCGCATCCTCGGCGTCGTACGAGAGAGAGTCGACTTCTTGTGGCGCAACGACAACCAAGCAGCGGCGGTCGAAGTCCTGCTGGAGTCCGCCGAAGCCGCCTACCCTGCCCTGGCGGATCAGCTACGCTTTGAGGCCGCGCGCAAAGCCACTGAGGCAGAGGATTACGGACAAGCGGAAGTGATCTTGAACGTCTTGCTCGCCGCGCATCCGTTCCATGCCGAGTACACGTCTGCAATGGCGGACGTTTTTGCGCGACAGGGCCGCGACGATGCTTTGGCTGACTTCTACGCGCGGCAAATCGAAGCTCTAGCGAACGCGGATCTTGCAGCGGATGCACAACGCACCACCTTAGGGTCGCTACGTCGCGGAATCATTCCGGCCCTCGATCGGTTGGAGCGTTACACCGAGGCGATCGATCAATACATCGAACTGATCAATCGTTTCCCCGATGACGAAGAGTTGACCAAGGAAGCGGCGTTCTATGCGGAAGACCACGGCTTGGGCGAGCGCCTGACGGATTATTACGTGCGCACGATCGAGCAGTCGCCGCGTGATGTTCGCTACCACCGCGTGCTGGCGCGCGTCGAAACGCACCGGGAACGCTTCTCAGAAGCAATCGACGCCTATGGACGCGCCTTAACAGTCACGCCGAATGACTCGGCATTGTGGCGTGAACGCGCCGAGCTGCAGGAACGCCTGCTGCTTCTTGAAGATGCGCTCGCGGGCTACCGGAAATTGCACGAGCTCTCCTACCAAGACCCGCAGTGGATGTTAGCCGCGGCGCGCGTGCACGCACGGCGAGGCGAAACGCAAGAGGCTGTCGCGGCGGTGCGCGCCGCTCTCATCGACGATCGCCCAGAACGGGCTAATGCGTATTTCACAGCCGCGGAAACTCTGCGGCAGTGGGGCATGCTTGAGGACGCGCTGACACTGGCATCGCGGGGCGTGGAGTTGGCAGGCAACCGTTTGCTTTACGAGGAATCCCGCGGCGCTCAACTTTACGTCGAATTGGCCGCACGATTGCGGCGGCATCCCGAGGCGGTGGATCGTCTGATTGCGGCGGAACCCTCGCCGACTTACGACGGCTGGGAATATGCGTTGGCCCCGGCGTTCGAGACTCTGACCCGCGCGGCTGCCGAGTACTTCACGCCGGAAGAAGAGCAACAGTTCATCGAGTATCTTTCTGAATTGCGAAGCCGTGTGGGCGTCTCGATCTACGAGCATGCCGTGCTGCCCGCCGTGCGCGCTTCGGGTCCTGCCGAGTTAGAGGCCCGGTGGCTTGCCGCGGATTTGGTCTCCGATCCCGCCGGGGACGACTATTCGCAGAAGAGAGGCCGCTTGGTCGAACTGCAGCAACAGCGTATGCGGCATGCGGATCTCGGCCGCCAGTTGGCAGATCACTGGCGGGCTTTTCCGATGCGCGATCGTTCGCCTTTCTTGCTAAACGAAGCCGCGAATGCCTATCGGGTCGCCGGCGAGATCGCGAACGAGTTTCGCGTGCTGGAGTCTCAGACCTTGGCGAACTCCTGGAGCGAGCGTTACGCTTCGTTACTCCTCGAACGCAACCCCACGGAGTTGCTGAATATGGCCCGCCGTAGCGACAACGGCTTCGCGGACCTCACGACAGAATACGTGATCTTGCGCGGAGACTCCGATCTGGCTTGGCGCATTGTCGAAGCCCGCGGCCAGGGTCGCCCTGCCGTGTGGAGCGGCGTCTATAAAGGATTGGCCGGCGTATTCCATGCCGACTCCGCGGCACGTTACGGCGAAGTCTACATCAACGCACTCGGAAACGAGACGATTGGCGATCGCATCGGCCAGCCTGTCGACCGCGATTTGCAGCTTGCCGGCGATTTGTGGTTCTATCACGCGGCGCGCTATGGCGAACGCCAGGCGGCGATCGGCGCCGCCGACCCGCAATTCTACTTGGCCGCTCAGACCGAGGCCCGCCCCGCCAGCGCGACGGCGCAGTTTGAACTTGCGGAACTCTATCGACAGTATGAGTTTCCCCAACGGGCGCAAGCAGCGTATCTGCTTGCCGTCGAACTCGATCCCGATGCGCCGTTATATCAGGTGAGGCCGGGCGAGCTAGCTGTCGAAGCCGGCGAACGCGCCGCGGCTGTCGAGCATTGGAAACAAGCCCTGGAAGGCTACACCGTCCAGGTGGAAGCATCTCGGCTCGGCGCGCAGTTCTGGGAAGAAGTCGCTGATTTGTTCGGCAAGATAGGCAGCCAAAGCATGCTGCCCGATCTGCGCACTGAAGCGGATTCCCTGCTAACCCTTTACCTGAAACGCAGCGGCTTGTTCCGCTTCGATCAATTGGCGCAAGCATCTCTTGATGCCGGCTATTCGACGACAGAGCTATTCGCCTTGGCGCCGAACGCCGCCGACCAAGCGGAGTACTTCTCGGTTTTCGCCGATGCCGACTGGTTATCTGTAGCCATACGCGATGAGGCCTTCGCTCAAGCGATCGCTAGCGCTGCAGAACAATTGGCCGCAGCGCCTCGGCCACAAAGGCCCTACAGAAACCAGGCGCTCAACGAATTGCGTTATCGGCTCATCGAATTCCGACTGGGTCATGGCCAGACGGCGCAGGCGCAGAGCGTCGCGACGGAAGCAGGCGAAGTCTTCAACGAATCGTTGACGGCCCAGCGGCCGGCCCTCCACATCCAACTGCAAGCGGCAAGCGGCGCCATGGAAGAACTGTTCACGCCAACTGCCGCTCCCCTGCCCGAGTTCGCCGTGCAAGAAGCCGCCGTCGCCCTGCGCCGGTCGGGTTCGGATGAAGCGGCTGACGCCGTGCTGCGGTTGTTTTACGAAAAGATGATTGCCGAGCGCTCCTTCTCGCCAAGCTATTTTCTGGGCCTTGCGGAGTTGTATCTCAAGCAGGGCGCGGCGCCGCAAGCTGAAGCGTTGCTGCGGCGAATGACCGTATTGAGCCCCGAGCCTTACGGCGCTCACTTGGAGGCTTCCGCGCTGCTAGAGAAGTCCGGCCAGAAGTCAGCGGCGCTGAGCTTCGCTTCCGAGAAGATGCGCGCGGAACCATGGAGCAAAGAAGCTCAGTTCGCTGTTGCACACTTGGAAGGCAGCGCGGCCGGGTTAGCGGCGGTCGCTAGAGACAACGCATCGCCCTACACTCTGCGCGCACAAGCGGCGCAGCAGCTAGCGACTGCGGGAAGCGGCGGCCAAAGCTTGGGTTCGGCCGAACTCGACTTGTTGGCGCACGTCGCCGCCGCGCCAACCGAGCCCAGTCAACCTGGCTTCTATCGCGCTCGAATCGCAGCGGCCGCAGCGGCCGAGCCTAACCGGAGGGCGGCGTTGCTTGCTCAGGCATTGGCCGTCAAGCCCGATGCTCCGGGCGAGGTGCGGTTGGATCTTTTCGAGGCGGCTCACGCCGCAGGGAACCACTACGTTGCAGTCGCGGCCTTGGAGCCGTTGCTGACCGGCGGGACTTCGCTCGAATTCGATTCGGCGTTCACCGAGAACGTCACTCGCTCAACAATGCAACCGTGGATGATCGATTCCTTTCTGCCGACGCTCGGGTTGACGGTGAGTCGACGGGCCGAAATCGCGACGAAGCTCGCAGAATCTCTGGGAGCGACCGAACGCCGGCAGGCCGCGCAGTCGATGCTCGACATCGCCCTCGCTTTGGAAGATACGCCGGCCAGGCGGCAGGCGCGGCAGCTCGTGGCTGACGAGCTCTCTCGCCAGGTTGAAAACGCACGGCGGCGTCCACGAGTCGGCGAACACCTCGATCAGCCGGGCGTCGTGCGACCCATGCTGTTGGCGGGAGGCGCCCAATGAAGCGTCGAGCGTTACAACTCTTGGCCGTAGCCATCATACTTGTCGCTCTCGCGCCGCTGGCATGGGTGCAGAATGCCGATGTGGAATCGCTGTCGCGTTACTTGCCGGCTGGTCCGGTAGTCGCTCTCGAAGCGCAGGATTTCCAGTCGTTGCTCGACTCCTGGAACGCCGCTCCGGAAAAGGAGGCCTGGCTGGCCAGCGACAACTACGCCGAGTTCTCGCGCTCGAAACTCTTCTTACGGTTGCAAGAGGCGCAGCAAGAACTCGCAGCCGCGACTGGATTCCCAATCGATCTGACGCAGGTCGAGGCGATCGCCGGAGAAGCGTCGGTGCTGGGGGTTTACGACATTGGCGAGTTGCGGCTGCTTTACATCACCCGCCTCGACGAGTCCGCCGCGTTGCAAAGCGCGTTGCTGCGTTCGCGCTTAGAGATTGAACCGCGGCAAGCGGGCGGCGTCGACTACTGGGTACGCGCCGATGCCGAATCCGGCAGAAACATCGCATTTGGCGTCGTCGACGGCTTGTTGTTCATAGCGACCGATGACGGGCTCATGGGCCGCGCGCTTGAGCTTCACGCGGGACAAGGCGGCGATGCCCTGCCCGGCGAAAGCTGGTATCCCACGCACGGCCCACACGGCGATCTGCGAATCATCGAGAACCTGAACGTCTTGGTTCGCTCGCCGCACTTCCGCTCCTACTGGATTCAAGGCAACATCACCGAACTGTCGGCCTACTCCTCGGCTACCGCAGACGTGTTTGTCGAAGATACCGGCATTCGCGAAGAGCGCCGGCTCGAACGCCGCGAACCCGCCGAGGCGGTTGAATCCGTCGATGCCTCTGCGCTGACGGGGTTGGTCCCCGATGAGGCGGCCTTCTTCCAGGCATGGCAGGATCCGACGCTCGAAGACGCCATGGGCCTGCTGAGCCAGAAGCTGCTGGACCCGCAAAGCGGCGAGTACGTGCCTAACTACGAACTCGCGCCCGGCGTCGCATCGCTCGACGGCCGTGTCGGAGGCGATCTAGAAACGCCCATCGACACGCCGCCGGCAGTCGCCTCGCGCTCCGCATTGAACGCCGAGCCCTTGCGGGCGATCTTGGCCTCCGCTGATCTCGAAGCGATGATCCAGGTGCAGACGAGCTCACTTGAGGCAGGCCTTGCTCGCTATCCCAGCCTCGTTGGCATTCGCGCCGCCACGGCCTGGGACGAAGCCAACGTCTTAGCGGCCTTCCCGGCATCCGTTGCGGGATATTGGGCGGCCGCCGATGACGGGACCTCTTGGTCGGGCCGGGGCGCATTCTATGAACTTACGGGCCTGCGGCCTTTGTTCCTGGCGATCCGCGGAGACCTGCTGCTGGCGTCCGACTCTGAAGCGCTGATTTCTGCAGCGATCGCCCGAGCGGATGTCCCGGCGAACGGCGAACCGGCAATCTACCGCGCGGGCTTCCGCCACGACCGGGAGACCGACAACTACGTCGCAGCGATGGCGCACCTGGACTTCCTAGACGGCCGTAACCCGCTACAGACGCCGCGGCAACCGTCGCTGTTCGCCGACAACATCGGCAGCTTGAGCCGCACGCTGTCAAGAGTCGGAACCGTCGATATCACGCGGCGTGATCGAGGAACTTACGTCGAGGAAACCGTGTCGTACCGGATGCGCTAATGGCCTTTCTGCTCCTCCTCTTGTCCGTCGCCTGGGCGGAGTCGGCGATTTCCAAGGCCGATTTACCGCTGGAGAGCGTCGACTATGTCGTCGCCGATTACGCGACGGGCGAGATCGTCGCCGAGCATTGGCGCGAAGCCGTCACCGCCTCTCCTGGTTCGTTGCTCAAGCCGTTCGTGGCGCTCGCTTATGCACGCAAGCGAGGGCTCGACTTCCCCAAGCTGGAGTGCACAGGAGAAACCTGCTGGCTGCCGCGCGGCCACGGCGTCGTCGGCATCGTGGAAGCGATCGCGCAGTCGTGCAACACGTACTTCCGCCGACTGGCGATCTCGGTCGAGCCGGAGGAAGTCGGCTACGAATCCGCTCGCTTGGGACTACGGGCGCCGCCGCCTTACAGCGCGTCAGAATCCCTTTGGGGTTTGCGAGCGGAATGGCTCGCAACGCCCCATGAGTTGCTGCGCGCCTACACGGAGTTGGCGCGGCGCCGCTCGGAGCCTGAGGCCGCCATTATCTTGGAAGGCTTGCGCCGCGCTGGGCGCGAAGGCACGGCCGGCGCGTTGAGCAAACTCCCGCAAGACGTTTACGCCAAGACCGGCACGGCGGAGTGCGCACACACTGCAAAGGCGGATGGGGATGGCTTCGCGGTAGCCGTTTATCCGGCCGACGCGCCGCGGTATGCGGTCCTCGCGCGCGTCCACGGCCAAACGGGACGCATAGCGGCGGGAGCCGCGGCGGCGCTGTTGCAGGCACTAACGGCCCGCTAACGGCGCATCATTCGCGGTTAATCATGAATGTGGCGACGCCATCGAAAAACTCCAGCAGCATCTTCGAGACGTCGGCGGGCAGCGCGGCCTCATAGAGCGCGTTGGTCATTAACTGCATCCAACGGTCTCGCGCCGCGCGATCCACGGGAAACGGTGCGTGGCGCATGCGCAGCCGCGGATGACCGCGCTGTTCGACGTACCGCTGCGGCCCCCCGAAGCGACCAACGAGGAAGTCGCGCAGACGCTCCTCGGCCCCGGCCAGATCGTCGGCCGGGTACATCGGCCCGAGAATATCGTCTTGGGGAACCTGTTTGTAGAAGGCGCGGACAAGCTTCTCAAAGCCTTCTTCGCCGATGCGTTCGTAGATTTGGTGTTCGCCGATCAAATTCTGATTATCCCCGGCACTGCGCTAAGTTGGAAAGCGTTATGCGATCCCTGGTTATAGGCGGCACGTTGTTTATTGGCCGCGCGCTTGTCGATAAGTTGGTTGAGCGCGGCGACGAAGTGACGATTGTGCATCGCGGACGGCACAACCCGTTCGGCGAGTCGGTGCGCGAGATTCACTGCGACCGCAACGACGGGGAGGCGATGCGGCGCGTGATGCAAGGAGGGCGCTACGACGTCGTTTTTGACAACGTCTATGATTGGCAGCGCGGAACCACAGCCGAGCAAGTGGAGGCGGCGGCGACCGCTTGCGGCGATCAGCTCAAGCGCTATGTCTTTACTTCTAGCTGCGCAGCATACGGAAGCGGCCTTGATCGCCTAGAAGACGACGCGCTGGCCCCGCAGGATGACCCCGACGCCTACTGCCGCAACAAAGCCAATACGGAGCGTATGCTGCTTCGCCTGCATCGCGAACGCGGTTTGCCCGCCGTCACGCTGCGTCCGCCCTACCTCTATGGTCCAGAGAATCCTTTCTACCGAGAGCAGTTCTTTTGGGACCGCATGTTGGCACGACGACCCATCATTGTGCCAGGCGACGGCACGCGTTTGATGCAGTTCGTCTACGTCCACGACTACGCCGATGCCGCCATCGCCGCCGCAGAGAGCGACAACGCTGTGGGCCGCGCCTATAACGTGGCGGAGCCGGAGCCCATTACCCAACGCGAACTTGTGCAAGCGTTGGCCGAGGCGGCCGGCTGTGCGGCGCCGCAAATGGTTTCGATTGAGCGCGAATTGCTGACCAAACTCGGCGGCAACTTGTTCGAGCCGCCGTTCTACTTCGCGCAGTACTACGATATGCCGCCGATTACCGAGGATACGAGTCGCGCTCAGAGCGAGCTCGGATTTCGCGCAACCCCTTTTATCGAAGGTCTGCGCCGGACATTCGCTTGGTACAAGAACGCGGAGCGGCCGGAGCCGGACTTCAGCTTTGACGATAAAGCTCTCGCGGCTGTCGGTTATCGGGCGAAATAGAGCGTAATGGCCCGGTCGATGTCTTCGGGGTGAAGACGCGGAGCACGCTCATCGTATTCCGCAATGTTCTTGAGAATCAAGACGATGTCCCGCGGATAGCAAGCGCGGAGCACAGCCGACTGGCTGCCCTTCTTGCAGCGCTCGCGGATGAACGCCGAGTGCTGCGGGCTCCACGGAATCTTCTCTTTCTCGCAAACTCGCTGCAAGATCGCGTCGAAGATTTCCGGCGTGACGGCATCGACCTTCACCTTGTTCTGGATGCGCCGCAGAAATGCTTCGTCCGCCAACTGCCGCGGGTCGAGGTTGGTGGAGAACACGACCAGCGTCTCGAAGGGTATCGGCATCTTCACCCCCGTGCGCAGCGACAAGAAATCGACGCCGCGGTCCAAGGGCACGATCCAGCGGTTCAGCAAGTCGCGCGGATTGATCATCTGGCGTCCGAAGTCGTCGATGATGAATAGGCCGTTGTTGGCTTTCATCTGCAGCGGGGCCGTGTAGTAGCCGAGCGTCTCTTCAAAGCGCAGTTCGAGCATCTCTGAGACCATCTCGCCGCCTACCGCGATGCAAGGTCGCGAGCAGCGGATCCAGCGGGAGTCCACTCCTTCCACCGGCTTCAGCGGGTGATGCACGACCGAGTCATGGACGTTGATGATCTGACCGTCGACCTCAACCGCGTACGGGATATAGACTTCATCTTTGAAGACGC
>CAZYOX010000182.1:0-8729 GCA_964649285.1 uncultured Bryobacterales bacterium
CGAACGACCCGGCGGATCGCCAGGTGCTCGGCCGCGACCCGGGCAGCCAGCTCCTCGGGCACTCCCCGCTCCAGCAACTGCTGTCGCGACGCCGTGACGCTCTCCGCCGCCACAACAATTTCCATCGCGCCGGCCAGTTGATGATCCGGCCGCTTCAATTCGCCATTGAGCATCAAAATAATCGGTCCGGCGAAAAAGAAAGCGATTGAACCGAATTGGTGTTGTAAGACGAAGCCCGCCTTATCGCGATAAAACAATACTGTGCGGCTTCGCGCGGAGTCTTGGCGAGCACCGCCGTCAAGGCCACAGGTTCGGTGGTCGGCTTCATCACGGCCTTTTCCGAATCCACCAACCCGTAACCGCGCACCCAGACCTTGTAGTTAGCCGTCGGTAACTCGGGCAGCATGTAACGCCCTTGGTCATCGGTGACCACGATCTTGACGAACTTCGTTGAAAGATCCTCCGTCTCGGCGATCACCCATACGCCCGCTTCGGGGCCGTTGGCGCTGGTGACCACGCCGCCGATGTAACCCTCGGGCGCTTGCGCCTCGCTGGAAGGAATGCCGATCAGTACGGCAAGGACAAGGGCTAAAAAGCCAACGCTAGCGGCCGCGCCGCGGCCATATTGAACGAAGAACTTGCTCACAAACAGTCCTCCTCAAGGGGGTTGGATATCCGCGGTGAATATACAGGAGGATCTGTGGGAAAGCAACGAGCGACTTTGAACCCCTAACCTGCGGCAGGGTTCCGAATGTGAGGAATAGGCCGAATCTGCCCAGGCCGGTTTGGACGGTTTGGCCGAAAGTGTGGCGCGACCGTATACAATTCCTGATGTTATGAAAGTCTTCAGTCCCCACTCTCGATTCAAGCTCATCTGCGCCGCGCTTTCGACTGCCGCTTTGGTCTTGTCCGTGATCGCCTGGGGCCAGGCTCCGGCGGCCGACGGCTACATCGGCGGGACGGTTACCAGCAGCTCAGGCCCAGAGGCGGGCGTATGGGTGATCGCCGAGACGGACGACTTGGCGACCAAATTCATCAAGATTGTCGTGACCGACGATGCGGGGCGGTTTATGCTGCCCGAATTGCCGAGTGCGAACTACAAGGTGTGGGTGCGCGGCTATGGGTTGGTTGATTCCGAGCCGGTCGAGATGAGTCCAGGCCGTGACAATGTGCGCTTGACTGCAAAAGCGGCGGCGACGCCCCAAGAAGCGGCGAAGGTCTACCCAGGCGACTATTGGTGGTCGCTGCTGCAGTTGCCGGCGGAAGGCGAGTTTCCGTCGCCGACGATGAAGTCGCAGGCGGAATTCCTCCATACCCTGAAGTCGAACTGCAATTTTTGCCATCAACTGGGCAACGAAGTGACCCGGGACCTGAAGCACGTCTACGACGCAGTCCCAGAATTAAAAACCCCGATCCAAGCATGGGACCACCGGCTGCAGGCAGGCGTCCGCGGCCGCAACATGTCGGCGGTCGCCACTCGTCTGGGACGCGACACAGCGTTGGAGATGTTCGCCGACTGGACTACTCGGATCGAGGCAGGCGAGGTTCCGCCGGCTCCGCCGCGGCCGCAAGGCGTCGAGCGCAACGTCGTGCTCACATTGTGGGACTGGGGGACAGATCACTCGTTCATGCACGACGAGATCACGACGGATAAGAACAACCCCGACGTGAACGCGGGCGGGCCGGTATACGCGGTATCCGCTGGACACGGAACGCTGGTTGTGCTGGATCCCAAGACCAGCGAGACTTACGAACTCGAGATCCCGACCCGCGAACCGAGGGAGCAAATACCTTCCCGCTTCCCGAAGCCGAATCCGCCGTCAATGTTTTTTGGCGACGAGCCGCTCTGGTCGAATCCGCCGTACAACCCGGCCGATCCGCATAACGCGATGCTCGACAGCAAAGGCCGCGTTTGGATGACTTCCAAGATTCGTGATGGAGCTCCCGCATGGTGCGGCGATCCGGCGGTTTCGAAGTTCGCCGAGTATTTCCCATTGGGCAGCGGCGGCAGGCAGGCGGCTTACTACGATCCGCAGACGAAGAAGTTCACGCTCATCGAAACGTGCTATAGCACCCACCATTTGCAATTCGATACGGACGAGCACGAGACGGTCTATTTCAACGAATTGAGCGGCTCGATGTTCGGTTGGATCGATACGAACGTCTACGACAAGACCGGCGATGAGAAGCAAGCCGTGGGTTGGTGCGGACAGGTGATCGACACGAACGGCGACGGCAAGATCACCTTGCCGTTCAATCGGCTGGTGGGTTCGCCGGCGAACCCGTTGTACGTAAGCGACACGCCGACCGGGCCATCGAGTCGACGCCAGCCTCCGCCGGCCCATGCGGGCGAGGCCGATGCGTCATTGGATACCCAGGTGAACTTCAATATGTACTCGGTGATTCCCAGCCCGGTGTCCGACGCGGTGTGGGGCGCCACGGAATCCTTCCCGGGCTACATCATCCGGATGTCGCGAGGGAACAATCCGCCTGAATCCTGCCTGACTGAAGTATTTAGAGTGCCGGAGCCGGGCCTGGATCCGCGAGGCATCGACATCGACTCCAACGGCGTCGTCTGGACGGCGTTGGCGGCTAGCAGCCACTTGGCGAGCTTTGACCGCCGCAAATGCAAGAATTTGAGCGGGCCGGGCCTCGTCGACGGTACGGCCTGTCCCGAGGGATGGACTCTGCACAGGACGGATGGACCGACCTTCAAAGGAACGGACATTCCCGCGGACTTCCACTACTACAACTGGGTCGATCAGCATAACGTGGCCGGATTCGGCAAGGATACGCCAATAGCGACCGGATCCAATTCCGAGGCGCTGCTCGTGTTGGACCCCGAAACCAACAAGTGGACGAAGCTGCGCGTGCCCTACCCGTTGGGGTTCTACTCACGCGGCCTGGATGGCCGCATCGACGATCCGGACGCGGGATGGAAAGGCCGCGCATTATGGGCGAATTACGGAACACACTTCGTTTGGCACATTGAGGGCGGCAAGGGGACGAAGGGCAAGATGGTGAAATTCCAGATACGTCCCGACCCGCTCGCTCGCTAACTGCCGCCTCTGGGTCTGGCCTTAGAAGGGCCAGACCAAAGGTATCAGGGCGATGGCGATGATACCCACCACAATGTTCAACGGGACTCCTATGCGGACGAAGTCCCCAAAACGATAACCGCCGGGACCGTAGACCATGAGGTTGGTTTGGTAGCCGATCGGGCTGGCGAAGCTCAGCGAGCCGGCCAACATGACAGCCATCACGAAGGGGAATGAGTCGACGTTCAGCCGTTGCGCCGCGGCGACTGCAACGGGGAAGGCTAAGGCGACGGCCGCGTTATTCGTCAAGATTTCATTGATCGCGGAAGTCACCACATAAACGGTAGCCAAGACGACCCAGGGATTATCCCCTACCGCGGAGAGAGCGGCGTCGGAGAGCACGGCGGCCGCCCCCGAAGAGTCCAACGCGGACCCCAAACCGAGCGCTGCGCCGATCATGATCAGCACGGACCAGTCGATGCTGGCCCGAGCGTCTTCCACTGAGCAGCAGCCCGTAATCAGCATGAGTGCCGCTGCAATCGTACCGGCGAGCAGCATGGACATCCAGTCGAAGGCGGCGACCAAAACCATGGCGGCGAGAATCGCCAGGGCAGCGAAGGCGCGGTGATGGCGGCGTGGCGCGGAGTCGCGAATTGGGCTCACGAGAAAGAAGTCCCGGGAGTTTCTGTGGCGTTCGCCGAAGCCTCGATCGGATTCGATGAGCAGCGTATCGCCGGGACGAACCTCGATGTCGCCCACTTTGCCCGGAAGTCTTTTACCATCCCGTGCAACCGCGAGAATGGCGGCCTGGTAGCGGCGGCGGAACATGCTTTCCCTGATCGTCTTGCCGACCGCTGGGCATGAGGCGGAAACCACTGCCTCAAAGAGCAAGCGTTCGTGCCGAGGCGAGTCCAGCTTGAGCACCTGATTGGTGGCGAGTTCAAGGCCTCGCTGGTTTTGCAGGTCGCGAATCGAATCGACAACCCCCGCGAACAGCAAATGGTCTTCAGAATTCAGGACAAAATCAGGCGGCGGCGCCGGTTGCCGCTGACCGGCCCGTTCGATCGAAACCAGAAATGCCCCAGGCAACTGTCTCAACCCGGCGGCCTCGATGGTCTTGCCCGCCAGCGGGCTAGCTTGGGGAACCTTCATCTCCAGCGCGTATTCCCGAGGATCCATCAGACTTTCGCTCGCGGAGGCGCGATCCGGCAGCAAGCGGGGACCGAACGCGATGATGAACAGGGCGCCGCCTATGGCGCAGGGCAGGCCGACCCAGGTGACGTCGAACATGGCGATCGGACGCAGTCCTTCCGCCTGCGCGAGGCCGCTCACGACGAGGTTCGTGCTGGTGCCGATGAGCGAGCAAGTGCCGCCCAGGATAGCCCCAAAGCTCAACGGCATCATCAGTTTCGAAGGGGAAATCCGCAGCCGGCGGGCCCAGTCGCCGACCGCCGGTATGAGCATGGCGACTAGGGGCGTATTGTTCAGGAAGGCGCTGGCCGAGATCAGCGGCCCCAGCAGTTGAACCAGAGCCCCGCGGACGGAAGTGGGCCGTCCAAAGACGCTCTGCGCGACCCAATCGATGGCCCCGGTTTCCTGGAGTCCCTTGACGACCACATACAGGACGCCGACTGTTAACAAAGCCTCATTGCTGAACCCGGCAAACGCTTGCTTCGGGGAGATTATGCCGATGCGCCACCCGTCTGGCCCTGGAGTCGGCAGCGTCATGAGGACGACGATTGCTCCGCTCAACAGGGCGTCGGGCGGCATGCGGTCTAGAGAGAGCAGGACGAGCAGCAACCCGGCGACGACAAGCACAGCAATGGCTTCAAAGGTCATAACGGGTCTAAGGAACGATAATACCTAAATCTCGATCAACTTACTGGAGATTGTCTCGGCCTGCTAACCCGGACAGCTCAGCGGCAGCCTTGAGAGACCACTTATAATGGCCTCGCAGTATGAGCGCACCCAACGCAGCCTCGACTTTCCCCCAGCCGGAAGCGGATTTTATGCACATCGACGAGACGGATTTCTCGTCGATGTCAAGACCGGAACAGATCAGACACCTGGAGGTGGAAGGCTACGTCGTCCTCCCGCGGATCTTGACTCCGGAGATTGTCGCCAAGGTTAAGAGCGAGATGGCCGACGCCGAAATGGCGCATACCAGCTACAGCACGCAGCAACAGCGCTCCGTGAAGCAACCGCAGTGGGTCAGTCGCACAGTCGCAGAGCTGATCGGCTATCCGCCTCTCATGGATTTTCTGGTCGACCTGATGGGGCCGGATATCGTCTTCAATCGCGGATTCTACCAACGCAGCTTGTCCGGGTGTCCTGGCATCTCGATGCACACGGACGGGCAACCGCACGGCTCGAACTTATTTGGGTTCGAAGGGAGTTGTCCGAGGCTGATACGCGTTCTGTATTACCTGGATGATCTCAGCGAGCAGCGCGCCCCGTTTCGGTTGATTCCGCGTTCCCACATTTCCTTTCACGCTGAGGCCAGCCCCTACGTGCGCTATACCTCGCACCCGGAGGAGATCACCTTGATCGTGCCGGCAGGTTCGGCCGTGTTGGTTCCCTCGATGCTGTTTCATGGGAGCCATCCGAACCTGGACGAACGGCCTAGGGAACTGCTGCAGATGGGCTACCGGCCGGCTTGGGCAGGGCCGATCCAGCCGATTGAGGACTGGGATCCGGCGTTGGTGGCGGCGGCCCCGGAGATCGCCAAGCCGTACTTGCAAAGCTTGAACACGACCGGGCAGGCGTTTGAGCAAGAGCACAAGCCTGCCGGAATGAAAGCGGAGGCGCCAGGCATTAACCCCAGTCGATGGGACAATGTCCGGCATGGTTCTTGATCTCTTCAAACTCGATGGCCGCATCGCCCTGGTGACCGGGGCGGGGCGCGGCATCGGCCAAGCATTGGCCGTAGGCCTGGCCCAAGCGGGCGCGGACATCGCTTGCGTAACCCGCACGGGCGCCTCCGCTGACACACAGCGGCTCGTCGAAGGCTGCGGCAGGCGCTTCATGGATCTGCAGGCCGACTTGGGAGTACCGGAACAGCGCAACGGCCTGGCCGATCGCGTCGTCGCCGAGTTCGGCCGTCTCGACATTCTGGTGAACAATGCAGGCATAACCGGGCGTTATCCGCCGGAAGAGTATCCCGAGGATGCCTGGCGCAATCTGATGGAAGTGCATCTGCATGCCGCGTTCGATTTGGCGGTGCAAGCGTCGAAGCACATGGAACGCGGCGGCAAGATCGTCAACATCGGCTCGGTGATGACGTTCCAAGGCGGACTGCACATCTCGGCATATGCATCGGCTAAACACGCGATCGCCGGCTTGACGAAGTCATTGGCGACGTCGTGGGCGTCGAAAGGCATCAACGTCAACTGCATTTGCCCCGGTTATATCGAAACGGCGTTGGCGGAAGTGCTGCAGAAGGATCCCGTCCGCGGTCCGCAGATCTTGCAGCGGATTCCAGCGGGACGCTGGGGCAAGCCGGAAGAGTTGGCCGGGCTCTGCGTTTTTCTCGCGAGCGATGCCGCGAGCTTCATGCACGGCAGCTGCGTGGCGATCGACGGCGGTTGGCTGGCGCGCTAGCTCAACGAACGCGGCGGCGGTGATGAAAGGCCTTCTCGCGAATGCCGAAGTGCGGCAAGAGGCCTTGGGCATGTTGGCCGTACGCGAGATCCAACCGCACCATCTGGATGAAGGGGACGATGACGCGAAGGCCGACGCCCACGCCGCCGATAAAGTTCTTGGTGAACTGGTCGCCGTCGTTCCAGACAGTTCCGAGATCGCCGAAGGCAGCCAACTTGATGCCGCCATACAGGTTGGCGCCGAAGACGCGAATCGGCCCCGGCCTGAACAAGTCGTAGCGGTACTCGACGGTGTTGATGAACTGATTCTTGCCTTCGCGCGCATTGAGATCAGACCAGCCGCGTATGCTGTAAAGAAAAAAAGGCCAGTGTGTGCCGGTGCACCAAGGGCTGGTAGCGGCGTAGGTCGACGATAGCCTTGGTGAAGCCGCCGCCGCCGAGCATGCCGCCGAAGCGCGTCAACGAAAAGTAGTGTTCCCAACCGCGGCTCGGGTTGGACCACAGGTCGCGCGTATCGTAGGCGGCAACCATGCCAATGCCAGGCGTCGATTCCGTGGATTGGCTCGTGAGGGTAGCCTCGGGCAGATCGGCATTGACGGTCAGGAACTCCAGGCGTGCGCCGAGGCGTAGGCTCGGGCCAAATTGGACTCCGCCGCGGATTTCGCCTTCGATCGCCTTCTCCTTGAAATGATCCAGTTCGTTGGTGCGACTGCGTGCGTGAATCTCGCCTTCGTACCAAGGAATAAAGCGCGCGGTTTCGACGACGTCGATGTCGACGGTCACTTCGTCGCCTTGCGTCACGGGCTCGATGCTGATGCGGCTAAATACCGCCAAACGGTCGAGGCGTTCCCGGTCAAGCTCAATCGTCGCGTCGTCGTACGGTTGACCAACGGCCGAAGTCAGTTGGTCGCGGACCAGTTGCTCATGCGTGTAGATGAGCCCGTTGACGCGGATTTCGCGGATCGTCTTGCGATCTTCGCTTTCAGCGCACAGGAACTCGGGAGCGGCTAGCGCGGCGGCTAATCCCCAAAAAGGCGATGAACTTGTGCGGCAACCCCCAGTCTATCCGCCTTGGGGGAGTCTATCGATAAGTCTTGTCATCGAGCTTGGTGATGTCTAAGTCGTCGGGAAGGACGCCGATTGTGACGATGGCGAAGGTGAAGACTTCGGTGCCGGGCTCAAGGTGTCCGGCGAACGCGTGGTCTTCATCGGTCAACGTCACGTGCGGGTGAACGCGCCCGTTCATGACGACGCCGTTCATGCTGACCAGGTCAGCAGGATGGGTCGGGTCTTTGACAAAGACATTCTCGGAGGGGAAGTCGCGGTTGCTGACGCTGTGGATGTGGTATCCGCGGACCGAGCCGACGGCGGAGAGGATGACCGCGTTCTTGATCTTTTCGTCGGCGATGGCCTTCTTGAGGCCGGCCAGAAGGTCGGCTTTGTGCTTGAAGCGCAGGATGACGACTCTGTCGAACTCGGATGTCGTGGCGTAAACGTCGGGGACGTCCGGACTGTTGGGCTTGGAGTCGTCGAATTCCGTGGTGGCATTGGTCACTGTTCTCGTCGTCCGCTGGGCGCATAGCGGTAAGGCGAGAGCGGTGAGTACGAGGGCGGCAATAAGTGTGCGCATCTTGTTTCTTGGGGCCTGGGCAAATTGTAGCGTGCTGGCGTGGCCAGCGTGGACAGCCGTTAGCGCGGACGACTGTCCTTCCAAGAATCCCTTGGGAATCGGACGTTCCGATCCTATACTGAGCATTCGCTGGGCCCCTCTGAACGTCTATGAAGGCGTCATGGACTGACTGATACCCACAAAGAACGACTGAATGAAGACTTATTAGCGTTTGTGAAGAGTTAAAGGCGGTTTATTTTCGAGGAGATAGCCCCATGGTTCTCGATTTGGCCACGCTCACGCTGGTGCATGTTCTGATCAGTTTGGCAGGGATTGGTTCGGGTCTAGTAGTTCTTTACGGTTTCTTGACGGGAAATCGAATGGATGGTTGGAACCTGACGTTCCTGACGACGACCGTCGCCACGAGCGCGACAGGATTCCTATTCTTTCCGTTTGTCACGCTGCTGCCTTCGCACATCACAG
>CAZYOX010000183.1:0-8725 GCA_964649285.1 uncultured Bryobacterales bacterium
CCTTCAGGGACTCGTGCAGCCACCATTGCGAGGCGCCGCCCGGAGCCCAGCCCTGCTCTTCCTGAGGAGACCAAATGTAAACCGGGATGATCGGCTCGCCGCGATCCACGGCCGCCTGCAACGCCGGATTATCAGCGAGCCTTAGGTCTTGCCGGAACCAAACGAGCGACGGTCCCATGTTTGCGCCTAATCGCTCTTCGCCGTAGGCTTGGAGGCTGCGGACTTGCTCTCGCTCTTCGGCTCTGATTTCGTTTCGGACTTAGCGTCCGGCTTGGGCGCGGAATGCGGGTCCCCGGGCTCCGATTTGGCCGCGGCGGCTGGCTTCTCGCCGCTCTTGCCGTAGTCCGTGACGTACCAGCCCGCGCCTTTGAACTGAATCGCTGGGGCCGAAAGCAGCTTCCTGGCCTCGCCGGGACACTCCGGATGCTGGTCGCACTCCGGGCAGCGCGTCAGGGGCGCATCGGAAAACTTCTGGATCACCTCGAACCGTTTCCCGGTTCGGGAGCACTCGTATTCGTACAGCGGCATGGAATGGGTAAACGACCGAAAACAGTCGGGAAGTACTTCCCGACCGCAAGTTAATTGTATCATTTGGCCATAACCCGTAAGGCCCTCTCGGCTAGTTCTCGGGGGCAGTCGCCCTCTATCAGGCGGCGGCTTGGCCTGTCATTTTTCCATGACGGATCAACAACTTGACGATCTTGTGGCGCGCATCGGCGACGAACTGTTGACCCGTCTAGGAATCAGCAGGCCGCCGCCCCTCGCGCACGCCTGCGCCTGCGCCGCCGAACCTCTAGCAGCGCCTCCTCAAGTCGCCGAGTCACATTGGGTTCCGGCGCGGATCTGCCTCGATTGTCGCGACCCGCGCCACGCTTCCGCCGAGATTGGCGCTCGATGCCTTCAGGCACGTACCCTGGAGCTAGGCGCGGTCAGCGTCTTCCCGAGTCACGTCGTTGCCGCACGACGTGTGTTGCGGCGTACAGGCCTGCGGATCGCTGTCTCGGTCGGCTGGCCGCACGGATCTACCTCCACTGCCGCCAAAGCGCTTGAAGCGGAGCTCGCTCTGGGGCAAGGAGCCGATGAGATCGAAGTCGTCGTTCCCTCCGGAGCGCTGCTCGCCGGCGAAGATGACTTCGTATTCGGGGAAGTGAAGTTCATCGCTGAAATGACGCATCGCGCCGCCAAGACCGTCACCGCCGTCATCGACGCACCTGTTTTGAACCAGGATCGGCTGGTCGCGGCCTGCGCACTCAGCCGGCTGGCGGGAGCCGACGCGGTGTGCGCCGCCGCCGGTCTTTCCGGTCATGCTGCCGCGAGCGTCGAGGCAGTACGCTTGTTCCGCAGGGTTGTAGGCCAAGACGGCCGCGTCCACGCCGCCGGCGGAGTTGCTTCCGAAGCTGCTGCGCTCAGCTTGGCTTCCGCAGGAGCGGACCGCGTCACCATCGAATTTCTTCCCACGAGGCGATCCTGATGGACCCCGTTAGCGCCACCGCGCGGCCGCGGGTCGACCCCTTTCAGATCCTTGCCGAGGCGTCCGACATCGCCGCGAACCACGCGCTTGATTTGGATCACCTGCTGCGCGCGCTCGAAGGCCTCATCCGCAAGGTCGTCTCCTACCAACTCTTCGCCATCTTGCTAGCTGACGCTGACGGCGTCCTCACCATCCGCCACTCCATCGGATATCGCGCCGACCTGGCCGAGAGACTGCGCGTCAAGCCCGGCGAAGGCATCACGGGCACCGCGGTGCAGACCCGCACGACCGTCGTCGCTAACGATGTCGCCAAAGACCCTCGCTATTTGCGGGCGATCGACGCGGTTCGTTCTGAAATCGCCGTTCCGCTGATCGCCCGCGGCAAACTCGTCGGCGTTATCGATCTTCAGTCCTCGGTAACGGACGCTTTCGGCGAACAAGAGCGCAACCTGCTCGAACTTGTCGGCTCTCGCTTTACGCTGGCCATCGACGCTGCCGGCCTCTATGAGGAAATGGTTCGCAAGAATGAGACGCTCACCACGCTGACCAAGATCGCCCGCGAGTTCTCGTCAATCCTCAACCTCGATGAATTGCTGAACAAGATAGCCGAACTGGTTCGCGGCATTGTTCCCTTCGACGCGCTAGCCATCTTCCTTATTGATCAAGGCATCCTGCGGCACTACTTCGGCGTCCGCTTTAACGCTCGCGTCGCTTGGCAAAACATGCCCATCGGTTATGGCCTAGTGGGACACGCAGCTGCCGATCGGCAGCCCATCCTCGTACGCAACACCGCCAAGGACCCACGCTACGTCGCCCTGGTCGAAGGCATTCGTTCGGAAGTCGCCGTACCCCTAATACTCAAAGATTCCGTCATCGGCGTTCTCGACCTGGAGTCCGACAAGATTGCCGCCTTCGACGAGGACGTCGTGCAAACGCTCACGCTCCTGGCGCCGCAAATTGCCGCCGCCATCGAGAACGCCCGGCTCTACGAGCAAGTGGCCGCCAACCAAGAGCGGCTGCAAAAGGACCTCCGCGCAGCGCGCCAGTTGCAGCAAAGTCTGCTGCCCTTCTGCTGCCCCACCTTCGGCGGAATTGAGATCGCCGCGCGCAATCTGCCCGCTAGCGAAGTTTCCGGCGATTTCTACGACTTCATCGCGCGCGGCGAGGAAAGCATCGGCATCTGGAGCGGCGACGTCAGCGGCAAAGGCGCCGCCGCGGCCCTCTACGCTGCCGTTTCCAGCGGCCTGCTGCGCACGCTTGCCGTCGATGGTCCTGATCCCCGCCAGCTCTTGACCGATTTCAACCACTCCCTACTCGCGCGGCAATTGGATACTCGCTACCTCGCCGGTCTCTATGCCGAGTGGCGTCCGGCCGCGCGCACTCTCACTGTCGCCTCCGCCGGACAACCGCGTCCCCTGTTCCGCCACGGCGGTTCCGTCCAGACGCTCGACATCGGCGGCATTCCGCTCGGCCTGCTCGAAGAAAGCAACTACGACCGCATCGAACTTCAACTCGGAAAGGGAGACCTATTCGTCACGGCTTCCGACGGCGTTCACGAAGCCCGCGACGCCGCCGGCAATGACTACGGCGATGCGCGACTCCGCGAATTGATTCAAAGTCTGCCCCTCGATCTCAGCGCTGAGCGCGTCGTCTCTGCCATCCTGGAAGATGTCGCCCGCTTCAGCGGACGCGAGATGCCGTCCGACGACCGCACTGTTATCGTGCTGCGGGCCGTCTAGGGCCGACAAAACTCGGGAAGGGAATTTGCATGCCGCTGTCGGGCTTCGAACGTCGCCAGGGAGAACTCTATTGTGAAGGGGCGTCGTTGTCGGCCATTGCCGAGAAAGTCGGCACGCCCGCCTACGTCTATTCCGGAACGGCGATTCGCGAGAACTACCGCAGCTACACCGCCGCGCTCGCCGGTCTACCGCACGAGATTCACTTTGCGGTCAAAGCCAATTCGTCCCTGGGCATCCTCGCGTTGCTGGCGCGCGAAGGCGCCGGATTCGACATCGTCTCCGGCGGAGAGCTTTTCCGCGTCTTGCAGGCTGGCGGCGATTCGGCGCGCGTCGTCTTTTCCGGCGTCGGTAAAACGCGTCAGGAGATGATCTACGCCTTGGAGCAGGGAACCGGCTGGTTCAACTGCGAGTCCGAAGGCGAACTGCGTCTACTAGCCGAGCTTGCTTCCGATGCCGGCGCAGCGCCTTCCGTTGCCCTGCGCGTCAACCCCAACGTCAACGCCCACACCCATCCTTACATCGCCACAGGTCTGAGCGACCACAAGTTCGGCATCGACATTGCCGCTGCCGAGCGCATCTACCGGCGCGCGGATGAGTTCGCACCGCTTCGCCTGGAAGGCGTGAGCTGTCACATCGGCTCGCAGATTTTCAACACTCAAGCTTTCTTCGACGCCCTCGATCTCCTGCTGGCGCTGATCGAACGCCTCCGTGAAGACGGCTTGCAGATCACCCAACTCGATCTTGGCGGCGGTCTTGGCGTCTCCTACAAGCCTTCCGATGCAACGCCTGTCATCGCCGACTACGCCTCGCGCCTTGCAGAGCTTCTCCGCGGCCGCGGCTTAAAGCTGACTCTCGAACCGGGACGCTCCATCGTCGGTCAAGCCGGTGTTCTGCTTACGCGCGTGCTCTACCGCAAGCCCACCAATTCCAAGACATTCATCGTCGTCGACGCTGCGATGAACGATCTCATCCGTCCCGCACTCTATCAAGCGCATCACGAAATTGTGCCCGTCATCGACCGCCAGCGCCCCAGCATGCGCGCCGACGTCGTCGGTCCGGTGTGCGAGAGCGGTGACTTCTTGGCCAAGGACCGAGACATGCCTGACGTCGAGCCCGGCGAACTTCTCGCCGCGGCCACCGCCGGAGCCTATGGCTTCGTATTGGCTTCCAATTACAACTCGCGTCCGCGCGCCGCTGAGATCCTCGTCGAAGGCGACCGCTGGCGCATCATCCGCGAACGTGAGACTCTAGACGACCTCATCCGCGGAGAGCGCGCCTAGCGGGCTATGTTGAACGCCTCGCAAGCCTGGGCGGGCGCCCAATTCTTCCTCAAACTCCCTGCCTACTTGCGCCGCCCGTTGACTCTCGATCAAGCTCGCACACAGCTTGCCGAGGGGCTCAGAAACCGCGAGAACCTATTCCTTGAAAAAGTGCGCCTAGATATCTTCGGATATCCTGAACGGCCCTACGCGCAACTGATGCGCTGCGCCGGCTGCGAGTATGGCGACATCGAGGGGCAAGTGCGCCGTGACGGCCTCGATGCGACGCTGCACGCGCTCTTTCGAGCCGGCGTCTACTTGTCGATCGACGAGTTCAAGGGGCGCCGGCCAGCCCGGCGGGGCTCGACGGTGCTCGACGTGCAGCCGTCGATGTTGCAGGCGCCCCGTGCTTCTTACGTACTGCCCGCGCGCAGCGGCGGTACGCGCAGCAAGGGCACTCCGGTGATGATTGATCTGGAGTTCATCCGTGCCTGTGCCGGCAACGCTGCGATCTCGCTCTCCGCCCGCGGAGCTCACCGGTGGGTCAATACATTATGGGAATCCCCAGGAGCGGGCCTGCGATTCCGTACGGTCAAGTACGCGTTTTGTGGACTGCCGCCGCCGATGACGTTTTCGCAGATTGATCCGCGGTCCGGCGCCATCCCCTCCTACTTTCTTTGGAACCTGCGTTTGCTCCGCTGGGTCGGTGCAATTGCTGGGCGGCCGTTGCCCTGGCCCCAACACGCGCCGCTCGACAATCCGCGCCCGATCGTCGATTGGCTACAGCAACGGCGCCGCGACGGCGAAGTCCCACACGTCCATGCCTTCACCAGCTCAGCCGTCATCGCTTGTCGTTGGGCCATCGAGAACGGGGTCGATATCTCGGGCAGTTGTTTCATGCTGCAGGGCGAGCCAGTCACGCCCGCGGCAATCGATACCGTTCGCAAGGCGGGATGCCATGCGATTCCGCGCTACGGCACGATGGAAGTAGGCGCCGTCGCTTACGGTTGCGCGCATGGCGAACAAGCTGACGAAATGCACCTGGTTGCCAATATGCATGGCCTCATTCAGGCCGGCGAAGCCGGAGCGGCTTATGATTTGCCGCCCAAGGCTGCCCTCATTACCTCGCTGCACCCGCAAGCGCCATTCGTCATGCTCAACCTATCCATGGGCGATCAAGCCGAGATGTCTGACCGCGCCTGTGGTTGCCCCCTCGAAGCCGTCGGTTGGACTAAACATATTTGGAACGTGCGCAGCTTCGAGAAGCTTACCGGCGGCGGCGTAACGCTTCACGGAACAGACGTCATCCATGTATTGTCAGAAGTCCTGCCCGCCAAGTTCGGAGGCCTTCAGACGGACTATCAACTGGCTGAGAAACTGGGGAGCGATGGCGAAGCGCTGCTGGAGTTGGTCGTCCACCCGAGACTAGGCGATTTGCCCTGCGATGCCATAGTCGACGAGTTCCTCAACGCTCTGAGCCATTCCGGCTCGGACACAATGATGCTGCAGCGTTGGCGCGACGCCGGCACGCTGCAAGTAGCGCGGCGAGCGCCCGCCGTCACCATGGCCGGTAAGATCCAATATCTCCACGTCTAAGCCGCCGCCCCGCTTCCCGATGGGCGCCCCGGATCCGAGCCGCCAGGCTTAAGCCGGCGGTCTCCCGCGTCAGCGTCCCGGCGTTAGCCAGCGCGACCAAATGCCATTCGCCTGCATCTCATAGAATGGGAAATTCACTGCAAGGAGACGGAATGCGTAAGGTTGTGATCATCGGCTCGGGCTGCGCGGGAAATACCGCGGCCATTTATACTGCCCGGGCCAACTTGTCCCCGTTAGTCATCGAGGGACTCGAAGCCGGCGGACAGCTCAGCTTAACCACGGAAGTGGAAAACTTCCCGGGTTTCCCCGAAGGGATCATGGGCCCTGAGCTGGTCGAGAACATGAAGAGGCAGGCTCAGCGCTTCGGCGCCGAGTACAAGTCCGGCAACGTCGATAAGGCCGATCTCTCGCAGCGCCCCTTCAAGCTATGGGTCGGCGAAGAGCTGATCGAGACCGAAGCCCTGATCATCGCTTCCGGCGCCTCGGCGCGCTGGCTGGGAATCGACTCCGAGCAGAAACTGATCGGGCACGGCGTCAGCTCGTGCGCGACTTGCGACGGATTCTTCTTCCGTAATCAGCCGGTGACGGTTGTGGGCGGCGGCGACTCAGCCATGGAAGAAGCGACGTTCCTAACCAAGTTTGCCTCCGAAGTCGCCCTGGTACACCGCCGCGACGAATTCCGCGCCTCGAAGATCATGTTGGAGCGCGCGGAAAAGAACGAAAAGGTCAAAAAGATCACGCCCGTGGTGATTGACGAAGTCCTCGGCGTCGACGAAGGCGAAGTAAAGGGCGTGAAGCTGCGCAACCTTGAGACTGGCGAGACCTGGACGCACGACACGGCGGCCCTGTTCCTGGCGATTGGGCACATTCCGAATACAACGGTCTTCAAAGGGCAATTGGAACTCGATGCAGACGGCTACATCGTGGGCAAGGGCGGCGCGCGTACCAGTGTCGAAGGCGTGTTTCACGCCGGCGACGTGGAAGACCGCATCTACCGGCAGGCGATTACAGCCGCGGGCGCAGGCTGTAAAGCGGCCATAGAGGCGGAGCGCTTCTTAGCGGAGCACGAATAACCGCTGGGATTACGCTTCGGGCAATTGGCCTTCAGGCAGCAAGTCGCCCTTCTCCAGGTGCCGCACGACATGGGCGTATTTAGCCGCGTGCGGATCGTGGGTGACCATGATGACCGTCTTGCCGTGGTCGCGATTGAGCACGGTCAGGATTTCCAAAATATCCTTGGCGGAGGCGGCGTCGAGGTCGCCAGTCGGCTCATCGGCGAGCAGGATCTTAGGATCCGTAACGAGCGCGCGAGCGATGGCAACGCGCTGTTCTTGGCCGCCCGAGAGTTGCCGCGGATAGTGGTCGAGACGGTCGGCGAGACCAACGATCTCCAGCGCTGTTGCGGCGTGCTTACGGCGCGCCGCTTTCGAGAGACCCGTGAGCAGCAGCGGCAACTCGACGTTCTCCATCGCGGTGAGCACGGGGATCAGATTGAACGTCTGGAAGACGTAGCCGACGTTCTCGCCGCGCCATGCGGCCAGTTGCTTGTCGCTGAACTTAGCTACGTCGTCGCCGTGTACGAGGATCTGCCCCGAGGTGGGTTTGTCGATGCCGGCAGCGAGGTGCAACAGTGTCGACTTGCCGGAGCCGGAAGGTCCCATCAGACAGAAAAATTCACCCTGAGGAATCGTAAGGTCGACTTGGTTGAGAGCCGTCACGGCAAAGCTGTCGCGGCGGTACTCTTTCGTGAGATTGAGCAGTTGGATGGCTGCGGGCATGGACGTTCTAGGAAGCGGGCAGGCTGACGGCCGCGCCGTCGGTTAGTTCGGCTGGAGGGTTGGTGATGACATCTTCGCCGCCCGACAGGCCGGAAAGGATCTCGACCTGGTCGGCGCGGCGCTCTCCCACTTCCACCGCACGGGCGATGGCCTTGTCGTTGACGTACAGGAAAACTTGGCCGTCGCGGACGGCCGAGGCCGGTATGCGGATCGCCGGCTGATCGCGCTGGCTAGCAATAGCCTGCTGCGACGTAGTGAACGCAACATTGGCATTCATTTCGGGCCGCAACAACTCGTCCGGATTCAAAATTTGCACCTTAACCTGCACAGTCGCCTTCTGTCTATCCGCCTCCGGAGAGATCTCGACAATCTCGCCTTCGTAAGGCTTATCGCGGTAGGCGTCGGCGCGCACGACGGCTTTCTGACCCATGGACAGTTTGGCGAAATCGTTCTGGCTGATGTCGAGCTCGACCTGCAGGTCATTGAGGTCGGCGAGCGAAACGACATAACCCTTGGCGCCGCGTTCGCCGACAAAGCTAGTTGTGACGAACTCCCCAATCTCGACATTGCGTTCCAGGATGGTGCCGGTTACAGGGGCGCGAATGATCGTGCCGTCGAGTTGCGTACGGGCGAAATCGAGTTGGCCAGCGGCCTCTTGGACTTGTCCGCGGACGGCTTCGACGGCTTCTTTGCGAGGGCCCAGCTCGGCGAGTTCGTAAGCGTGCTCCAGGGCTTCAACGCGAGCGACCTGAGCGTTGTATTGTTCGCGCGCGCGGTCGAAGTCCTGCACGGCCACGACGCCGGCGTCAGTCAACTGTCGGACTCGATCGACGTCGAGCTTGAGGCGTTCACTATCAGCCCGCGCCTCTTCGAGGTTCGCGC
>CAZYOX010000184.1:0-8698 GCA_964649285.1 uncultured Bryobacterales bacterium
GCTCGACTGGAATGAAGACGCCAGACAGTTCTACGAAAGCCTGGGCGCCCGTCCTAGAGAAGATACGGGCGACCTACAGATCTCGATGCGCATCGATACTTTTGTGAGAGAGCTATGAAAGTCGGCGCCGAAGACAAGAAGAAAGTAGCGCTGCTCGCGGCACTCTCGGCGATTGCCGCGGTCACCGTCTACGTACAGTTCTTCTCCGGCGATTCGCCGAACGGCGCCGCGAGCCCGGCGGCTAGAACCGCTTCCGGTCAGCTTTCGCCTGGACTTTCTGCCGCGCAGACACAACCAGCGCGTAGGGTCCCGGCGCCCGCTCGCCGCAGGGCGCAGACCGGAGGGCAGGCCTTCCAGCCGGTTTGGGCCAACCTCGCGGAAGATGAAAGCTTCAACCCTCTCGAAGCCGATCCGACACTGCGGACGGACCTGCTCGCGGCGGTGCGCTCGGTGAGCTTCACCAATGTAGAGCGCAACATTTTCGAGTTCACCACAAGACGACGCGTCGAAACCCCGCCCAGCCCGGAGGAAATCGCTCGAGCGACCGCGCTGCAGCAGGCCGCCGAACGCGAAGCGGCGCCGCCTGCTCCAGCCCGGCCGCCGACGCCGCAGCCGCCGCGAGCCCCGCGCTTGACCTGGCGCTACTACGGCTTCGCCAATGCCGATCAGGAAGGGGAGCGGAGAGCTTTTCTGCTGGATGGAACCGATGTCTTGATTGGCTCGGAAGGCGACGTCTTTAAGAATCGTTACAAGATTGTGCGCATCGGGCAGACCCAAATCGTAATAGAAGATATGCAGTTCCAAAGTGAACAGGAGCTGACGTTGGAGGCGCCGCGCGGATGATTCGCCCGGTTCAAGCCAAGGCTCGCAACGCAGAGTCGGGTTACGCGCTGATTACGATTCTCTTTCTATTGGGCGTTGTCGCCGTGATGCTGGCGCGTTCGCTGCCGCGTGATGCGATGAACGCGGAGAGGACCCGCGAAGAGGTGCTGATCTACCGCGGCGAACAGTATGCGCGGGCGGTGAAACTGTACTTCCGTGAGCACCAGCGCTATCCAGAAAGCTTGGACGATTTGGAAGAAACAGACGGTGTCCGTTTCCTGCGGCGCCGCTATCTCGATCCGATGACCGGCGACGATCAGTGGCGGCTGATCAAGATGGGCTCCGACGGGCGGTTTGAAGACTCACTGGTCTACGACACCGAGAAGGATGATGATCCTGCTCGGGGCCGCACCACGCCAGCCGCACAGGCCTTCGCCGCGACGCAGCTCGAAAACGCGACTCGCACGCCCAATGCCGCAGTCTCCCAACGTGCGTCGGCGGCTTCCGCGAATCCGTTTCAAGCCCCAGGCGGCACGGGCGGCATCTTTACTTTCCCAGGCCAGCCGAATGCCGTAGATTCCGAAGAACAGCCCCAAGTCCGACCGGACGGCCAGCCGGCACGAGGCTCGGCGGGGGACTACTCCCAGGTGTTGCCCGACCAGGTGCCGGAGAACGCAGGGCAGCGAGATCCGCGTTTGGGGCCCAATGGCGTCCCGGCGGCCATTACCGGCATCGCGCCGCAGCAGGCCCCCGAGTATGCAGGGCAACCGTTACCGCCTGGCGCGGTATCGAGCCAGGCGGCTGGCTTGATCAACGATTTGCTGACCAAGCCCCGGCCAGGGGGACTAGCCGGGCTGCAGGGGCAAATGGCGCCTCAACAAGGTACGCCCGCGGCCGCCTTCCAAGAGGGTATTGCCGGCGTCGCGTCGAAATCGGAGCGCTCCGGCGTAAAGGTATATAAGGACCGCGAAACCTTTAACGAGTGGGAGTTCGTCTACGACTATCGCAAAGACGCTCAGATGGGCGCGACGGCGCAGCAGATGGGCCCCGCCGCCGGCGGCAATATCAATCAGGGCCAACCGGGGTTAACTCCTTCCGGCATCTTGGGCGGCAATCCCGGCGTCCGCCAGGGAGGCCCATTCGCTCCGCCGGGTAGGAATGTGGAGACTCCTCAACGGGTCGCTCCGCCTGTACGGCAAGAGCCGCCGCCGACGCCGCAAGAGGACGGCCGCAGAACGAGACGCACAACGCGACCGCGCTCCCCAGCGGAGTTTCGGCCAGCCACGCCTGTCCCGCCTACGGTTCCCGAGGATCCGGCGACGATCCCAGGACAAGTCGGGCCCGCCACGCAGCAGCAAAACTAGCCGCGATCCACGTACAGGCCCCATTGCTCAATCAGCCGGGCGACGGCGGGAACCGTCAACGCCTGCCAATTCTCGTTGCGACGGCGGCGTTGCCGCAAGCTGGCCGAAGAGACAGAGTCCAGCTCTTCGGGCAGGTTAATCGCCTGGACGCGTTCGCGCCAACGTGGATCCGGTATGTAGCGGCCGGCGCGGTCGCCCACCAACAAGGTGAACTCTTCGAGTTGGTCATCGAATGAAATCCCCGTGCCGTAGTCCCAGGCGGCAATACGTTGGGCGGCATCCTTGCCGCAGAGCAAGAAAATCTCGGTAGCGGGCGAGTGGAGTTCCTTCAGTTCTCGGGCAATTTCAACGAAGAGACCCCCGCTGGTGAGCACGACGCCGCGCGCGGGCCGATCTGCCGCCGCGGCATGAATCATCTCGATCCGCTGGCTGCGGGAGGCGCCCTCGAAAGACTTGTGCGGCAAATCGCTCGGCAGCGCGAAGACGACTTGATCCAATCCGGTCGCCCGCTGTGCGGCGTCGGCCAAAGCTAGGTGCGCAATGGTCGGCGGGTTGAACGCGGAGGGCAGAACTCCGAGACGCAGGGCGCCGGCCGGAATTCCGGTGACGTATTCGGCCAAGCGGCTGCGCCCTCCTGCATAGTGTCCTAGTAGGTTGAGCGCCCGCCCGATACGTCGTAGCACTGGCCCGTAACGAACGAACAATCCGGGCTCGCTAAGAAGTGAGCCACTGCGGCGACTTCTTCCAACTTGCCGGGGCGTCCGCGGGGGATGCGGGAGGTCATATAGTCCACTTGCTCGGGCGTCAGTTGATCCAAGATGGGCGTCCGGATGACGGCAGGGCTAATCGAGTTGACGCAGATGTTCTTCTGCGCCACTTCCTTGGCCAGGGATTTCGTCAGCGCGATTACGGCCGCTTTGGCCGCCGAATAAGCCGACATGTTTGGGTTGCCTTCCTTGCCGGCCACCGAGGCAATATTCACGATGCGGCCATAGTCACGCTCGACCATGCCGCCGATGACAGCACGGCAGCAGTAGAACACTCCGGTCAGATCGATGTCGATGACGCGCTTCCAGTCATCGTCGCTTTGCTGGGAGACGGGCGCGGCGCGTCCGGCGATCCCGGCGTTGTTGACCACGATATCGATCTTGCCGAGGCGAGACTCCGTCTTGGCGAAGGCTTCTGCCACGGAAGCGGAATTGGAAACATCCACCTGGACGCCTATGGCCTTGACGCCTTCCTCTTCCAGCTTGGCCGCGCAGGCGTCGGCGCCCTCTTGCTCGAGATCGGCGATGGCTACGACCGCGCCCGCTAAAGCGAGGCGGCGGGCAATTGCGGAACCGATGCCTTGCGCTCCTCCAGTGATAAGTGCGGTCTGTCCGCTGAGATCGAAAAACTTGGCTGTCATGGCTTCAAAAAACAAAAGGCTGTTCTTTCGAGCAGCCTTTCCGATGCTAGTCTTCTCTGTCCGCTTCTGCGACGGCGGCAGCTTCGTCTTCCTGCACAGTTTCGCCTTCCGGCGTCGCCGCTTCCGCGAAGTACTCTTCGTTGGCTGGCTTCTCCTTGACCAGAGGCTCGTCTTCGCGGCCTTCGGCGCGCACCTCGACTTTCACCGTGGCGCTGATGTCCTTGTACAGATGGATGCGTACATCGGTGTCGGAGACCTCTTTGATAGGACTGCCAAGGATAACCTGCTGACGGTCCACCTCAAAGCCTTTTGCCGCAAGCAGCGCGGCAATGTCGCGCGTCGTGATGGAGCCGAACAGAACGCCGGAGTCGCCCGCGCGAGCCACCGCCCGCACCGTTAGGCCGTTCATCTTCTCCGCCAATGCTGAGGCTTCGCCGGTCAGTGTATCGGACTCCCGGTCCGCGGCCGCCTGCATTTCAGCAATCTGTTTCTTGCTGGCAGCGTTCGCCGGCATGGCCAACTTTTGCGGATACAAGAAGTTTCTGGCATAGCCGCCGGCAACGCTGACCACCTGTCCGCGGTCGCCGAGCTTGCGGACGTCTTTTCTGAGGATGACTTCTTCTCTCATGCTTATCTCCAGCCTCGCCGTTAACTCTCAGAGCCGCCGAAGGGCAACAGAGCGATGTTGCGCGCGCGCTTGATGGCGCGCTTCAGCAGGCGTTGGTTCTGGGCGCTCAGACCGGTATGCCGGCGAGGCAGGATCTTCCCGCCGTCGCCTAAGAATTGGCGCAGCATATCGGCATCGCGGTAGCTAATATGGTCAATCTTGTTGACGCTGAAGTAATCGACTTTCTTGCGGCGGTAGAAACGTCTTCCGCCTGCGCCGCCTGCCGGTCCGCCGGCCCCCGAGCCGGAACCGCCGCGGCCACGACCGTCGCGGTCTCTATCATCTCTGCGAGAACCTGATGCTTGATCTGACATGGTTGTCCCTCTTATCTATCCGCTCTAGTCCCTATTCCTCTTCGTCCGCGTCATCCCTGGACGCGCTGCGCGAGGCCGGCTTCGGCTCGTCGTCGCCCTCAGGCTCGCCAGGGGCATCCGGAGCCGCCGGCTTTGGCGCAGATGGCCGCGGGGCCGGCGCAGGCTTGCGGGCCAGGCGCTTCTCGCGCTTGATGCGCAACTTCTCCGCGCGTTTCAACTCTTCGTCGATGCGTACGGTCATGAATTTGATGACCGGCTCGGCGACGCGCAGACGGCGTTCGATTTCCTTGGGCAGAGCCGAGTTTTCCTCGGTGGAGTATTCGAAGAATACGTAATAGCCGTGGTCGAATTTCTGAACCTTATAGGCCAGCTTCTTCTTCCCCCACTGTTCCGCCTTGGTAACCTTGCCGTTGCCCGATTCAATGGCGTCTTGAATCGCTTGGGTTTGGGCCTTGACCTCTTCTTCCGGCAAATCCGGTTTGCAGATAAAAATGAGCTCGTAGATTCTCATGCTTCCTCGTTTTGATTTCCTCCGGCGCGCCGGTTTGCAACCGACATGGCCTTCTCGGCGCCTTCAGAAATGAGCAGACGGACGACATCGACCGCCCGCTCGATAATTCCGTCCAACTCTTCCACTTCTTCTCGACTCAGACGCCGCAGGACGAATCGCGACGCATCGCCTATCGGCCGTCCGGGGTGGATACCCAAGCGCAGCCGCTCAAAATCCATCGTGCCCAGCGAGGCGATCACCGACTCCATGCCGCGATGCCCGCTGGCCGAACCTCGTTGCTTCAAGCGCAACGAACCCCAGGGCAGATCGAGCTCATCGTAGATCACCAACAGATCCGACGCTGTGAGCCCGTACTTTCCCAACAACACCTTGACCGGCCCGCCGCTCAGGTTCATGTATGAAAGCGGCTTGGCTAGTACGATCTCTTCTCCCGCGAGTTCTCCTATGCCTACCTCCGCTCCACCTTCGGGTCGGCTGACGCGGATGTCCGCTTGCTCGGCGATCCGATCGACGGTTAGGAAGCCGAGATTGTGGGGAGTATGGTGATACTCCCTTCCCGGATTGCCGAGGCCGACGATCAGTCGCATGACGTAGCAGCGCGAATCGATCTGGGCGCTCTCGCTATTCGTCCTTCTTGTCCGCGGCCGCTCCTTCGGCTGCCGGTTCCGCGGCAGCTGCCTCGCCTGTGTCAGCTTCAGCCTCCAGGGCGCGCTTGCCGATGATACGCATAATGGTCAACTCGCTCGGCGTGGCGATCGTATACTTCTCGCCGTCGGGAATGTCGCCGGCGCGCACCGACTCGCCCGCGCGAAGTTCGCTGACGTCGATGCGGATGCTGGCCGGGATATCTTCCGGCAAACATTCGACCTCGATCTCCCTGAGGATGACGTCTTCTAAGCCGCCCTCCGTCTTGACGCCGTAAGCGACGCCGAACGTCTCAATGGCCACTTTGACGCGAATCCTGTTGGTCAAGTCGAGACGTTTCATATCGATGTGCAGCAACTTGCCCGTGACCGGATCGGACTGCCAATCAACCGCCATGGCGTGACCTTGGGCGCCGCCCTGGAGATCAAACACCCGGTTGTGGCCAGAAGGCTCGTTCAAGATGCGCACCATGGATTTCGTGTCCAAAGCGATCGCTTCGGGTTCTTTGCCCAGGCCGTAGAGCGTGGCCGGCACCTTCCCGGTGACGCGTAAACGGCGAGCGGCGTTCTTACCGCGTTCGGCGCGGGCCGTAACCTCTAGTTGGGAATGCTCTAACATCTCGACTCCTTGGTCCTACTCCCTCTCAGAGAGTCAACCACTGCTGGTCCTTACCCTAATCAAATAGTTCGCTGATCGAAGTCTCATCGTGGATCGAGGCGATAGCCCGAGCCAACAATGCCGCGACGCTCAACTGTCGAATCTTTTTACTAGCAACTGCCTCTTCACGCAGCGGAATTGAGTCACATGCGAGAACTTCAGTCAATACGGATTCATCGATCCGCTTCACTGCCTCGCCCGACAACACCGGATGGGTGCAACAGGCGCGAACGGATCGGGCGCCCTGGTTCATCAGCGCGTCAGCCGCTTTACATAGAGTACCTGCCGTATCCACCAGGTCGTCAACGATCAAACAATTTCGACCTTCGACCTCGCCGATAACGTGCATTACTTCGGCATGGTTCATGCGTTCCCGGCGCTTGTCGATGATCGCCAACGGGGCCTTGAGCCGCTTGGCGAAGCCTCGGGCCCGCTCGACGCCGCCCGCGTCGGGCGAGACGATGGTCAAATCCTCGATGCCTTCGCGTTGCAGGTCGTCGGTCATCACCGGCATGCCGTAGAGGTGATCGACGGGAATATTGAAGAAGCCCTGGATCTGGGCGGCGTGCAGATCCATCGTGAGGACCCGATCGGCGCCCGCCGTTTCCAATAGGCTCGCCACGAGTTTGGCCGAGATCGGCACGCGCGGACGATCCTTGCGGTCTTGGCGTGAGTAGCCGTAGTAGGGCAGCACGGCCGTGATGCGCTTGGCTGAGGCGCGGCGCAGCGCATCGATCATCAGCAGCAACTCCAACAAGTGCCGGTCGACTGGCGTGGAGGTCGACTGCACAACGAAGACGTCCCGGCCGCGGACGTTTTCAAGCACCTGCAAATAGATCTCGCCGTCGGCAAAGGTGCGAATATCGCGCCGCGCGACGTTAACCTGCAGATGGCTGCAGATGCTTTCGGCCAATACGAGATTCGACGTCCCCGAAAAGACGCAAAGACGATCCCGTTCCCGAATGGGAACCGCTTCTAACGAGGGAGCCATTGCTAATCGCTCTACTGCTTACCTCAACCGTTCTGGCGCCAAGCCGCCGCGCAAGTCCGCCGGGTCACCGTCGAAACGACGAAAACTTCAGCTTCCACCTTACCCAAGCTCTCCCGCGCGTCCTCAGCGGCCTTACGCGTAGCGAACAGACCGAACAAAGCCGAACCGCTTCCCGACAGAGCCGAGTCGCATGCGCCGGCCTTCAGGAGGCGCGATTTCAGGACCGCAAGCTTGGGAAATCGATGGAAGATGATCTCTTCGAAATCGTTCGCCAATGCCCCCGCGGGGCTTTGCGCCGCGCGACCTCTGGGCACACCAATCCCAGAGCCGAAAACATTGATGATACGCGGTTTATCGAGGGGTGTCAAACGGCCCTCGCGGGCTTGAGCAAGGTGCCTGTAGGCCTGCGGGGTCGAGCTGTGAAGGTGCGGCGCTAACAACAGCAGCCACTCTCGCGGCGGCTCGGGAAGAGGATAGACCTCTTCGCCCCGGCCTACCCCAACCGCTCGGCCGCCCTGTAGAAAAAAGGGTACGTCGCTGCCGAGCTCAGCGGCGATGCCTACGAGCATTTCGGGCGCTGGCGGCCTGCGGAGCAGGCGGCTAAGGCCGTGCAATACGGCGGCTGCGTCCGTGGAGCCTCCGCCCAGGCCAGCGCCCAGGGGAATGCGCTTCTTCAGCGTGATCTGAAGCCTTCCTCGTGAACCAGTGCGCTCCAGCAAGGCGTGCGCAGCCCGAACAGCGAGGTTGTCTGGAGTCTCCAGATCCTCGCGATTACAACGCAGTTCAACCTTGGCGGTTCTACCCGGCGCCCAGGTCATTTCGATCCGATCTGCCAGGGAGATTGTCTGATAGATCGTTCGCAGTTCGTGGAAGCCGTCTGGACGCCTGTCCAGGATCCTCAGGCCTAAGTTGACCTTGGCAAAGGCGCGACCGGAGATCCCAGGCATGGCGAGCTTAGCGAACTAGGTGTCGTAGGACAGCACCGAGTGAACATCGTAGCCGTTTAGCCGTTTGCGGCCAGGGAGGAACGTCAATTCGACGACGAAAGCCAGTCCATGGATCTTGCCGCCCAGCTGTTCGACCAAGTCGCAGGTGGCCCGGGCGGTCCCTCCAGTAGCGAGCAGATCGTCGACGATCAGCACGCGCTGGCCCGCCACGACGGCGTCGGTGTGGATTTCGAGGGTGTCCTGACCGTACTCCAGGTCATAGCTGATGCGGCTCTTCTCGGCAGGCAGCTTGCCTGGCTTGCGGACGGGTATGAACCCCGTACCGAGCCGCGCGGCCATCAATGGGCCAAAGATGAAGCCGCGGGCCTCGAT
>CAZYOX010000185.1:0-8610 GCA_964649285.1 uncultured Bryobacterales bacterium
GACGGCGGCTCGGATCTGGAAGGTGTCGGCGCAGCGCTCGAGAAGCTGACCGGGGTCGAGATCCCCAAGATGCTGCCGATCCCGATCTTCCACGTCAACGGCGAAGATCCCGAAGCGGTGTCGCAGGTGATTCGCCTGGCGATGGACTTCCGCAACACATTCAAGCGCGACGTCGTCATCGACATGTACGGTTACCGCCGCCGCGGCCACAACGAAGGCGATGAGCCGTCGTTCACCCAGCCGCTGCTCTACAAGGCGATCGCCAAGCGCAAACCGGTTCGCGAGGCCTATCTGGAGCACTTATTGGCTCAGGGCGGAGTCAAGGCCGAAGAGGCCGAGGCCATTGCCCAGCAACGCCGCGAGCACCTAGAAGCGGAGCTTTCCGCCGCCCGCAGCGAGGGTTTCATCCGTGCCGTCGACGGCATGCGCGGGGTTTGGGCCAGCATCAAGGGCGGCGCCGAGGCCAACATGGGGCCGGCAAACACGGCGGTGGAGCGCGAACGGCTCACGGCAATTCTGGAGAAGCTGAGCAAGACGCCGCAAGAGTTCCACCCGGACTCTCGCATCGCGCGAATGCTGGAACAACGCCATGCCATGGCCCAGGGCGAACGGCCGCTGGATTGGTCGGCCGCGGAGGCTCTAGCCTTCGGATCGCTCTTGCTCGAGGGCTACCGGGTCCGGCTTTCGGGCCAAGACAGCGAACGGGGCACGTTCAGCCACCGTCATGCCGTTTTGCGCGATGTTGAGTTCGGCCACTCCTATGTGCCCTTGCGGCATTTGTCGCCCAAGCAGGGCGTGCTCGATATCCACAACAGCCCTTTGTCCGAAGCGGGCGTCCTCGGCTTCGACTACGGCTATTCACTGGAGTGGCCCGACGGATTGATCTGTTGGGAGGCTCAGTTCGGCGACTTCGCCAACGCAGCGCAAGTCATTATTGACCAGTTCATCTCAAGCGCCGAAGACAAGTGGCAGAGACTGAGCGGCCTCGTTATGTTGCTGCCGCACGGCTTTGAAGGCCAGGGCCCGGAGCATTCCAGCGCCCGGATCGAGCGATTCTTGCAAATGTGCGCCGAAGACAACATGCAGGTCGTCTACCCGACCACGCCCGCGCAGTTCTTCCACGTACTGCGGCGGCAAGTCGTCCGGCCCTGGCGAAAACCGCTGGTGGTCATGACGCCCAAGAGCCTGCTGCGTCATCCGGACGTGGTCTCGCCGCTGGAGGAGCTAACGGCCGGCGGCTTCCAGAAAATCTTGCCCGATGATTTGCCCGATGCCTCCAAGATCAAGCGCCTGCTTTGCTGTTCGGGCAAGGTCTACTACGACCTGAAGAAGGTTCGACAGGATACCGGGCGCGACGATGTGGCGATTCTACGCTTTGAGCAGCTCTATCCGCTGTCGGAAAGCGAGATTGAAGCCGCGCTGGCGCCCTACCCGCCGGAATTGCCTGTGATCTGGGTGCAAGAAGAGCCCGCCAATATGGGCGCTTGGGGTTACTTGCGGCTGCGCTTCGGAAGTAAACTAGCGAATCGTGGCCTGAAAGTCGTTGCGCGCTCCGCTTCGGCCAGCCCAGCCACCGGTTCAGCAAGCGCGCATCGGCTGGAGCAACAACAAGTGATCGATCGGGCCCTGGCCGCGGACGAGTAGGCGTCATCGTAAGACGAGAAGGATTCCTTCTAGAACATGCCTGTTGAATTGAAAGTCCCCCAGTCGGGTGAGTCCATCACCGAAGTGCAGATCGGCGAATGGCGCAAGAGCCCTGGAGATTATGTCGAGCTAGACGAAGTGCTCGTCGAGATTGAGACCGACAAGGCATCGATGGAACTGCCCGCTCCCGTCAGCGGGACCCTAACCAAGATCCTGAAGGGCAGCGGCGTGGACGCGGCGGTCGGCGACGTGATCGCTTTGATCGAAGAAGGCGAGGCGCCGGCCGGAAAGACGCAAAAGCCCGCGGCGGAACCGCCTAAGAAGGAAGCCGCCCCCGCTGAGAAGCCTGCAGCGGCCAAAACGGAATCGAAGCCGCAGACGGACGCTAAGGTCATGCCCTCCGCGCAACGCATTCTGAGCCAGGCCGGTATCGATGCAAGCACGGTCGAGGGCAGCGGACCGGGCGGCCGCATCACCAAGGACGACGCGCAACAAGCGGCCGCAGCCCCGGCTGCGACGCCCGAAGAGGCTCCAGCACCGGTCATAGTATCCAAGCCCGCTCCAGCGCCCACGCCGGTATCCTCCCCTGGCCGCGAAGAAGAAGTCGTACCGATGACGCCGATGCGCAAAGTCATCGCCCGCAATTTGGTCAGCGCCCAGCAAACCGCGGCGCTGTTGACGACCTTCAACGAGGTCGACATGTCGACCGTCATGGCCTTACGTTCACGTTGGAAGGAAGCCTTCTTGGAAAAGACAGGGGTCAAGTTAGGCTTCATGTCGTTTTTCGTCAAGGCGGCGGTCGAAGCCCTCAAAGAGTGCCCCGCCGTCAACGCGCGGATCGACGGCTCGCACATCGTCTACCGCAAGTACTTCGACATCGGCATCGCCGTCGGCGGAGGGCGCGGGCTGGTCGTGCCAATCTTGCGCAATGCCGAGAACCTGAGCTTCGCCGACATTGAGAGGAAGATCGGCGATTTCGCCAAGCGCGCTCAAGCCAATAAGATCGACCTATCGGAGTTGCAAGGCGGGACGTTTACCATCTCCAACGGCGGCATCTACGGATCGATGCTTTCCACGCCAATCGTCAATCCGCCCCAAAGCGGAATCCTTGGGCTGCACGCCATCCAAGAGCGCGCCGTGGTAAAGGACGGCCAGATTGTGGCGCGGCCGATGATGTACGTCGCATTGACCTACGATCACCGCCTCGTGGACGGCCGTGAAGCGGTCACTTTCTTGAAACGCATCAAGGACGTGATCGAGAACCCGGAAAGAATTTTCCTCGAGATTTAACGCGCGGAACGAACGCGACTCGAAGCGCCTTTCGCGGGGCCGCAGGAGGCGCGTTCGATGGATTTGACTATGACGGAATTCGACTTGATCGTTATCGGCGCCGGCCCCGGCGGCTACGTCGCCGCGATTCGCGGGGCTCAGCTCGGGCTCAAGGTAGCCTGCATCGAAAAGGAGCCGGCTTTAGGCGGAACCTGCTTGCGTGTCGGCTGCATTCCCTCGAAAGCGTTGCTCGAATCAAGCGAGTTATTCGCAGAGGCCAGCGGCAAGGGGCTCGCCGAGCACGGCATGGTGGTCGAGTCGGTCAAACTCGACCTCGCCAAGATGCTCGCCCGCAAGGATTCCGTCGTGAAGAGCCTGACTCAGGGGATCGCCGGGCTGTTCAAGAAGAATAAGATCACGCGCTACGAAGGTACGGCTCGCCTCAAGGCCTCCGGCGAGGTGAGCGTCGAAACCAAGGATGGTCCGCAAGAACTTCTGGCCAAGAACGTCATCATCGCCACGGGAAGCAAGGCGGCCTCCCTGCCCGGCGTCGACTTGGACGGCGATCGCATCGGCACTTCGACCGAGGCCCTGGACTACCCTGAGGTACCCGAGCATTTGGTAGTGATCGGGGCCGGCTATATCGGACTCGAACTGGGGTCAGTCTGGAAGCGTCTCGGCTCCAAAGTCACTGTCGTCGAATACCTGGATCGGATCCTGCCGGGCATGGATTCCGAAGTGGCCAAGACGGCCCAGAAGATCCTGGAGAAGCAAGGCCTGGAGTTCCGCTTGGGCTCCAAGGTAAAGAGCGCCAAACTCAAGGGCAAGAAGAAGTGCCTCGTCGAGATCGACGGCCAGGAAACGATTGAATGCGACCGCGTGTTGCTCGCCGTGGGCCGCAAGCCGAACACGGATGGTCTTGGCCTCGAGGAGGCCGGCATTACCCTCGATGAACGCGGCCGCGTGCCGGTGGGTGACCACTTCGAGACGTCTCTACCGGGCGTTTTCGCCATCGGCGACGTGATTCGTGGCGCGATGCTCGCCCATAAGGCCGAGGAAGAGGGCGTCGCCTGCGTCGAGTACATAGTCACCGGCTACGGTCACGTCAATTACGATGCGATTCCGGGCGTGGCGTACACGCACCCCGAGATAGCCTCCGTCGGCAAGACCGAAGAACAGCTGAAAGAGGCCGGCGTCGAATACCGTAAGGGCAAATTCCCGTTCCTGGCCAATGGGCGGGCCAAGGCGCTCAATCAGACCGATGGATTCGTCAAGATCCTGGCGGATAAGGCAACGGATCGCGTCCTGGGCGTGCACATTGTCGGGCCGCGCGCCGGCGATCTAATCGCCGAGGCGGCTGTGTCCATCGAGTTCGGTGCATCGAGCGAAGACATCGCCCGTTCAAGCCACGCGCATCCCACTTTGGCCGAAGTCGTCAAAGAGGCGGCCTTCGCCGTTGACGACCGAGCCATTCACATCTAAGGTCGGGGGTCGGGCTTCGCTGCCTCGGCGGCGGATGAGCGCCTCGCGGTCTTCGGTTGGAGGCTCCATGCCTCCCGGACCTTCTCGAAGTTATCCGTATAGGCTTGCCGCAGCGCGGCCGGGGCGACGTAGCTCGCGGCACGAGCGCCATGCAGAACCAGCGGGGCGAGGTTCGATTCCGCCACCGCCCGGTCCACGCCGGCAATCGGCACAAAGGCCACCAGACCCAGCAGCAGAACCGTAGCTGCGATCCAGCCGCGTACCAGCCCGAAGGCTCCGCCTAGCAGCCGATCGAACCAGCGCAGGCCGGTCGCGCCCCAAAACTTGTCCAAAATCCAAGCCAGTATGGCCCCGACCAGCATCGAGCCGAATAGGATTCCGAGGAAAGCGGAAAACTTAGCCAACGCCGGGCTTTCGATGAACGTAAGCTCCACGGCCAAGGCATCGTAAAACCATAGGGCGCCAATCACGCCCACGGCCAGCGCGACGATGCGGACAATCTCACGAGTAAGGCCGTTGCGCAGGGCGGCGATGCCCGAGAAAAAAAGCACTGCGCCGAGGACGATGTCGAGCCAGTTCAATGAGCCGTAGTCCTCCCCAAAGTATACGAAAGGCAGGTAACTCGTACATCACCGGCCTATTTCAGGATTCCTCCCAGGTTGACGCGTACTAGGGTACGCCGTACCGTATGGCCGGAGGATCACAAGCATCATGAGCACAACGTTATTGCTATTCCTCATCGCCTTCGCGGCCCTTGTTGTGGTCTTTGCCGACTCGGCGATGCAATGGAGTCTGCGGCTCATCTTGGATGAGGATTTTGGCTACTCTCGCGCCAACGCCGAAAAGGGAGAAGCGGCAGCGGCGGAAACCGGCCCACTTCGTAAAAGGCAAAAAGCGAAGGCGGCGTAGCTACTGAATCGCTTCGGTGCGAGCCCGATTGGCGTCGAACTTGATTTCGCCAAAGGCCTGCTCGTACTGCTTGAGGTTTTCTGAGAGCACCGCATGCAGCGCCTTAGCCTGCTGGGGACTCAAATAGATTCCCTGGGAGACGTTCAATTCGACCTGCTCAGGCGATTGCGCGCCGATTTTGCCGAACTGCAAAAAGAAGTCCCAGAAGCTCACACGCACCTGAACGCTATTGGCATAGCCTTCTTGATAGCCGGGATCCTTAACGATTCTGACCTGCGGGTTGGGGTGCATTCCCCCATGCTCGAATGGCGACGATAACGCCGTCAAGCGGGCTCGACTCGACGATGAGGGTCTTCCGCAACATTCGCCAGTTGAAGTGGACGACGGTTCTCGCCTACTGTAGCGTTTTCGCCTGTTGCCGCTCCCTCGGCGCGGGAAGAACGCCGCCCGACGATGCGTCACACCCCCGATTGGCTTCCCTACTTCGCGCCGATGATCGCCTTTGCCTTGGTGCTGCAGGCCGCCGAGCATGTTCCGCCGTCCGCGGCCGTGGGCCTCATGGTTGCGAGGTTCCTGGTCCCTCTTGCCGTGTTCGTTTACTTCTTGCACCGGGGCAGCTACCCGGAGCTCAAGGAATTCCCGGTAACCGGTTGGAATCTGGCGGACGTAGCAGTAGGGCTCGGCGTGACCGCACTTTGGATGACGCCGTATATCTTATGGCCGGGCCTGCGCCCCGACGCCAGCGAGGCCTTCGACGGCGCCGCCGCGGGAGAGAGCCTGCGGACGGCCATGCTGGCGCTGCGCTTCGCAGGCTTCGTGCTGGTAACTCCGTTTATTGAAGAACTATTGGTTCGCAGTTATCTGCTGCGCGAGGCGGAAGTCTACAATTCCGACCAGAGCTTTCGCTCGATCCCGGTCGGTCGCTTCGCTTGGACGGGTTTTGTGGTTACGGTGGGCTGGTTCACCTTCACGCACCTGCAATGGGAGTGGCCGGTCGCCGCAGCGACGGGCATAATTTACAACCTTTGGCTCTACCAACGCCGCCACATCGGCGCCTTGATCTTGACCCACGCCGTAACCAACGCAGCCCTGTTTGGAGCCGTCATTTGGGCCGACTGGACAGGGCGCGACTGGTGGTTCTTCCTATAAAAGAAGCGCACTCCGCGCGATTGCGCTTTTGGGCCCGCGCCGTTCGCTACCATAGCCAGAAGGCCTATCCGCTCGGCCCAAGAGCGGATTCACGACATTTTCATGCCAAAACTCCGAGTCGCGGTGCTTTTTGGGGGCCGCTCCGGCGAACACGAAATATCCATACGATCAGCCGCGTCGGTAATCGGCGCGCTGGATCGCTCGCGCTACACGGTCATTCCGGCAGCAATTGACAAGCGGGGTCTCTGGCTATCCCCGGCCGACTCTGCCGCTCTTCTACCCGCCGGCTCGCGGAGGGACCTCTCAACCGACCAAGAACTGCGCATCGACCCCCAGCCCGGCCGCAGCGTAGGCGTCGATGTGGTGTTCACCGTGCTGCACGGCACTTTTGGTGAGGATGGCACGGTTCAGGGCCTGCTTGAGTTGGCGGACATCGCGTACGTCGGTTCCGGGGTTCTGGGTTCCTCCTGCGGCATGGACAAGGACGTCATGAAGCGCCTTTTCCGCGAGTGCGGACTACCAGCGGTCGATCATATCGCCCTGCTGCGGCAGGAAATCGATCTCCGCTGGCGGGAGCCGGTTGAGCGTTTCGGCTATCCGCTCTTCGTTAAACCAGCCAATCTCGGTTCGTCAGTCGGCATTTCCAAGGCAAGTAACGAGGCGGAACTGCGCGGGGCGCTCAGGCAAGCCGCTCAATACGACCGCAAGCTGGTCGTCGAGCCGGCCATCGACGGCCGCGAAATCGAGTTAGCCGTTCTGGGCAACGATCAACCGGAAGCCTCAGTCGCCGGGGAGATCATCCCAACGTCCGGTTTTTACAGCTACGACTCGAAGTATCTCGACGACTCAGCGAAACTTGAGATCCCCGCCCAACTCACGCCCGACCAACTCGCGAAGGCCCAACAGATCGCCGTCAAGGCCTTCCAGGCAGTGAACTGCCGCGGCTTGGCTCGAGTCGACTTCTTCTTGGAGCGGCAAACCGGGCGCTTCTTGCTCAATGAAGTCAATACGATGCCCGGGTTCACCTCGATCAGCATGTACCCCAAGATGTGGGAAGCGTCAGGGCTTCCCTACACCCGCCTAGTCGACCGGCTGATCGAGCTGGCGCTCGAACGCCACGCCGAGAAGCAGACCATCCGTTTCGAACGCTAAACAACCGCCCAGCCAGCCGATGAGGGTCGCATGGTGGACGTGACGCCGTGCGCAATGCCTGTCCGCGAAACGGCGGCTCTTCTGGACGCCGTCGATGCCGCCTCCCGCAACAGCAGCGGCGCCCAATGCTGCGTTCTCCTGAGACTTACCGACGGCCGGGTGAAGGTCGTCCAGGCTGTGGGCGCAGATCCCAGGCTCCTCCTCGAAAGGCTGACCCGCCGCCATGGTCCGCTCAGCGCCGCCTACTACGTCGAGCCTCGCACCCCCATGCATCGGGGGACGCGTGTGCGCGACCTGATCGGCAACCGCAGCTGGCAGCTAGGGCACGACGGCTGGACGGCGGAGACTCCGGCCAATCAACCGCGAGCGGCAGGGCTATCGAGAAATGCGGCGATCTTCGCCGCGTCATTAGGCATGAGCACCGGAGCGTTGCCGAAGGTCGAAGCGATCTTCACATCGCCAGGAGCCTTCAGCTGATCGGTGTGGTAGTGGTAAACGTAGTCCGGGTCCTTAAGCAGGTGTCCCGTTAAGACGCACACCACATCGGAACCGGCAGGAATTGTCCCGTCGGCGGTGAGCTTCTTGAGGCCTGCCACACTAGCGGCCGACGCCGGCTCGCAGCCGATGCCGCAGCGGCCAATGATGGCCTTGGCGTCCGCGATCTCTTGCTCACTCGCCGAAACGACGGTTCCCTTGGCGTTTTGGATCTCGAATCGCGCCTTGGGCCAAGAGACCGGATCGCCGATGCGAATGGCCGTGGCCAACGTCTCGGGATTGGTTACAGCCCTCAGGTCGCCCTCGAACCCGCGCTGATACAACTCATGGAAGGGGGCTGAGCCCGCCGCCTGCACCAGGCCGATGCGCGGCAGCCGATCGATGATGCCGATCTCGAGAAGCTCGCGCAGGCCTTTGCCCAGAGCCGAGACGTTGCCCAGATTTCCGCCCGGCAACACGATCCAATCGGGAACTTTCCAATTGCGCTGATCGAGCATCTCGATGACGATC
>CAZYOX010000186.1:0-8607 GCA_964649285.1 uncultured Bryobacterales bacterium
ATTCGACGAGCACGTGTCGGAGCTCTATGTCACGCAACCCTGTAACTCGAGCGTGGTTGAGGAAGCGACGCGCCTCCTCGATCACCACGCCGTGCGCGCTTACGATGCCGTGCAGCTCGCCGGGGCGATCACGCTCCAGTCCGGCAGTCTATCGGAGATGACTTTTGTTTGTGCTGACAAAGAACTGGTGAAGGCCGCTCGGATCGAAGGGCTAACTGTCATGGATCCCGAAGCCCGCGAGGCGGAGCTTGAGGCCGAAAAGTAACTCCCCAAAAGAAAACTCCCGGACGTTGCCCGTCCGGGAGTCTCTAAAAGCCTATCGGTGAACTACCAGCGGTCGCCGCCGCGATCGCCGCGGTCACGTCCGCCGCCACCGCCGCCGCGAGGACGGAAGCCGCCGCCACCGCCGCCCGTGCGTTCCGGACGCGGACGCGCCTCATTGACGGTCAGAGTGCGGCCGTCGAGCTGCGTGCCGTTGAGGCCGTCGATGGCGCTTTGGGCCGCGTTCGCGTCATCCATCTCGATGAAACCGAAGCCGCGCGGTTGTCCCGTGTCGCGGTCCGTTACCAGGTGAACGGACGAGACGGAGCCGAACTGGCCGAACGCGTCACGCAGGCCTTCTTCGGTAGTATTGAAATTCAAATTGCCGACATAAAGTCGCTTCATTCGATCTATCTCCTATAGAAACTAGAAAGGCAAGCAAGGCTGATCGGAGACAGGAGGATCGAAACAAAGGATCTTCAGCGAGTCGGCCGGGTCCTGGCGGGCAATTCCGTTTGCTCCTTGAGCATAACAGAGTCGCTCCGCCGGCATGAGGCTGGGATTATCCCGAGTGATCGCGGGCTTCTTCGAGCACGCGTTGGGCCCGCGCGGGGTTATAAACGCCGCAGGGGCAGAAGCGAGCCAGGGTCGTGACCGCCTGCTCGGGCGTGCGGCGCCCTTCGCGAACCATGTCGATCATCTTGCGCGCCATGTTGAAGCTGACCATGCCGTGCCCGCACATCGTAGCCAGCTTGACGACCTGAGAGTTCGGCAAATGGTCGTGCGGATCGTTGAAGCCGAGCGAATACTCCACGCTGTGCCGCTTCAGGCCGCAATGCTCAGCGCAAGACTTCGCGCCCTCGACCGAAGTGCTCATGTTCACCGACAATCCAAGATCGGCGGCAATCACCTCTTTCAAGGCCGCCTCTGCGTCCGCGCGAGTTTTAAATACCGCCGCGGTCGTACCCGGCTTCTTGGCCTCGCTAATAACGCCTTCCCAGTCAGGGCTGACGTCACGATTCCAGTGCGCCATGGGGTTCAAGTGCCGGTCGGGTTTGAAGCTGCCCCGATTGCCGTTACCCATGTTGGCAGGGTTGTGCTTGGCGCAAATCCGCAAGAACTGCCGCTGCTTCTCCGCCGCGCCTTCGTCGTTGTTTCCGGTGGAGGCGATGCAGAACAGGATGAAATCGTCGTGGAAGCTTTCCGCGTCACCGTACCGATGCAAGGTGTTCGTCATGCGCTTCCTCCTTCTTCTTGATGTTCGTGACGCGGCCCAGACCCATATTGGTCTTTGCTCGCGCCAAACTGTAACCCCATTCCCGGAGCTTGGGAGCCAGCACGCGGTCTTCGCCGTTCTCGTCGCAGCGCGTCGAGATGCCGACGACCATCACCGTGTCGATACGCCGATTAACGCGCTCGACGGCGTCCAGTACCGCTTCGGCCTCGTTGATCGTGGTCTTGATCTCGACGATGCCCGAAAGAATCTTTTCATTGAGAATGTCTTCCCGCAGATCGCCGGTCGACTTGTCGGTCATCAAGTGCGAAATCGGGTTTCTCGTCTCGAACTTAGCTCCCATCTTGGCCAATTCCCGCGTCATCTCTTGGATATCGCGGAAGTAAACGCCGACGCCGGGACGCCCGAACTCGATCGTGTAGCCGACTTCGCCGATATCGACGCGCGGGACGACATCGTTCGTCTTGACTTCTTCCGTTCCGCGTCCCTTGATGCCGGTCGACTTATGCTCGACGACCGGGTCGGAGAAGACCTGCCGCACGAGGCGCGGCATCTCCAACTCGTTCATGTAAAAGGCGGCTGTCGGGCAAACGTCCGGTTCCGGCTCAAACCGCATGCGAACCGCTTTAGCGACCTTGCGGATGGTTCTTACCATGGTCGGGTTCAGATGCTCTTGGCTCATGCCGCGCAGGCAGTTGCCGCACTCGACGCAGGCTTCCGCGTTGATCGTGGCCCGATTGACTTTCGGGTCAATATAAATCGCCCCCATAGGGCATATAGGGATGCAGTTGGCGCAAGCGACGCACTTGTTTTGGTCGATCCGCATTGTCAGAGACTCCGGGTTTAGCCTAACACCTTTCTCGCTTTATCGGTACCAATCTCTCCTAAAGAGGCCAGGAAACCGGTCGCCGCCAGGTAGGCGGCGTAAAGCGCCCAAACGAAGACCGCCATCGGCGGCATGACCAGGGGACCGACTGCTTGGGAAGCGATCATGAGCGGTACTGGTCGGCCTCCAAAGATGGGTCAACCAAGCCCAGCAGGGCCGCACCCGCGACCACCACACGGTACAACGGCTTGATCATGTCGCGCTCGTCGACGTGACTGATCCGGTACCGATGATGTACCCGATCATGAAGATGCCCCGGCCGATCGAAGCGGCGAACAGACGCAGGCGCCGCCAAGGCGAAACATTGGACATGGGGCCGTGAGCATACCCACACACGGCCGTCCCGCCCAAGCGCCGCCCCGCTAGGGCATTGATACGATAGGGGGGACTCCCTAGGTCTGGATAGCGCCGCCAAACCAAACAGATGAATACCCGAGTCCTCCCCTTCCTGAGTTTCTTTATTGTCCTGTCGCTGAACGCTCAGACTACCGGCGTGATCGAAGGCACCCTGCGCGATTCCAGCGGCGGGGTTCTCGTCGACGGACAAGTCCGGGTCACTCTGACGGAAACCGGCGCTCAGCGGGAACTGGCCGTGGACGACAAGGGCTATTACCAAGTATTGGAATTGTCGCCGGGGACGTACCGCGTCGAGGCCACCGCCCCTGGCTTTCAGACCTCCGCGCGCGAAGGTCTCAGCTTGTCGGCCGGGCGCACCCTGAGCGTCGATTTCGCATTGCCGGTAGGAACCACGCAGGAGGAAATCGTCGTCACTGCCGACGCCGCGCTGGTCAGCGTTGCCGCCTCCGACTGGGGCGGGCGGGTAGAGTCCGAGAAGCTGGCCGACCTGCCGCTCAACGGCCGCGATCTGTTTGAGTTATCGGTGCTTGAGCCTGGCGCTACGACGCCGACGTCTGCTCGCAGAAGCTTGGCCCAAGGCATCGGCGGCCAAATCTCGGTCAACGGCTCCCGGCCCACGCAGAACGCGTACCAAATCGACGGCGTCTATGTGAACGACGCCACTTCCTCCATGCCTTCGAGCGCCTCAGGCAACTTGCTGGGCCTGGAAACCGTCCGCGAGATCCACATGGTGACCAATCCGTTCACCGCCGATGTCGGCCGCACCGCGGGCGGACTCTTTACCGCAGTCTCAAAGAGCGGGGGCAACGTTTTCCACGGCTCGCTTTATGAGTACTTGCGCAACAGCGCCCTCGATGCCAAGAATTTCTTCGACAGCCCCGATGAAGACATTCCCCCGTTGCGCCGTAATCAGTTCGGCGGGCTGATCACGGGGCCTCTCGTTAGGAACAAGTTGTTCTTCGTCCTTAATTACGAGGGCATTCGCGAAAGCCGCGGCAAGACCGCACGCAGCTTCGTGCCGACGGCGGCGGCTCGCGAGGGGCAGCTGCCGACCGGCAATATCACGGTCTCGCCCATCGCCAAGCCTTATGTTGACCTTTATCCGCTTCCCAACGGGCGCGATTTCGGCGACGGAACGGGCGAATTCGTCAGGCAAGCGACTACGGAGATCACCGAGGATTTCTACTCCGGCAAGGTGGATTGGAACCTGACCGACAATATCCGCGCCTCGTCGCGCTACACGTCCGACGAGGCGGTTTTTCGCGATCCCGAGGCGATGGGTCTATGGGTTTTCCCGCTGACTTCACGCAATCACTTCTTGCACACGGAAGTACAAACAATCCACTCTTCGCGAACTGTTTCGACGATTCGCGGCGCCTTCAGTCGCGTCAACAACGCCGAGGAAAGCGAGATCATCGGTAACATTCCTGCTGATCTGTCGTTCGTGGCAGGGTTGCCGATGGGCACAATGACCGTAGCGGGCCTGACGGACTTTGGCGGAGTTCCGGCACGCAACCGGCCGCGACGCTTTATCTTCAACAGTGCGCAGTTCAACGGCGACGTGATCCACACCGCCGGCTCGCACACGTTCAAGGCTGGCGCCGGTTTGGATCGCGTGCAGTTCAATCAGCGCTCCGATCTGTCCTTGGTCGGCAGCTATACCTTCAACTCTCTGACGAATCTGCTCACTGCGGCGCCCAACATCGCCGAAGTGGCCCAGCCCGGCGCGGATACGGCCCGCCAGTGGCGCTACTGGCAGTTGCACGGCTATGTCCAGGACGATTGGCGCATCAATCCCAAACTCAGTCTCAGCCTCGGTCTGCGCTACGAAAATGCCACCGTGCCTACTGAGGAAGACAATAAGATCGCTGTCCTGCGCGACTGGATCAATGACTCCGAAACCACCATCGGCGGCCCCTTGTGGGTGACCACCCATAGGAACTTCGCGCCCCGCGCCGCGCTGGCTTTCGATCCGACTGGTAAGGGCAAGACGGTTGTTCGCGCCGGCGGCGGCATATTTTACGACTTGCTCGGCAGCGGTGAACTCACGATCGCCGGCGTCCGCACGCCGCCTTTCTATAACCGCATCCTCGTCTTCGGCAGGCCCGGCTTCCCCGATATCCTCAATGCCGCTCAGGGCCGCACGCCTTCGGCCTCCATGGACGGGCTCGACTATAGCTTGCCGCAGCCCTATGTGGGCCGTTGGCAACTCCAGCTGGAGCGCCAACTCGGCGAGGATTCCGTCGTGCGGATCGCTTATTCCGGCATGCGCGGGATCCACTTGGTGGGCCAGGTGGGAAATGTCAACACGCCGATACCGCAGCAGGACGCCAACGGCGTCTTGTTCTTCCCCACCGGCGGCGCCCGGTTCAATCCGGCCTTTTCGCGCATCGGTCTGCGGCGAGCTCAATTCAACAGCTTTTACCAGGGCGTGACATTCTCCCTGGAAAATCGCTGGCGCGACAGCTTCCGCTACCAACTGAAATACGGCTATTCGAAGTCCATCGACGAGGCGTCCAACGGGACGTTCAACGATTTCCAGGCTAGCGACCAGATGCCGACGACCTACAACTACAAGCTGAATCGGGGGCCGTCTGATTTTGATCTCACCCACGTTTTTGGCGGCAGCTTCTCCTATTTGCTGCCGCGCATCTCAGCAGGTCGCGCGTTGGGCGTATTGGCGAATGGATGGGAGTTACACGGTCTGACTCAAATCCAATCCGGCAACCCGTTCTCGCCTAGCGTGGGCTTCGACCGCGCTCACCTGGAGACGGGATTCGGCGACACCGGTCAGCGGCCGGATCTTCTGAGCGGCGATTCCGAGAGCATCATCCTCGGCGGCCCGGACCAGTATTTCAACCCTCTCGCGTTTGGTTTGCCCGCGGAAGGCTATCTAGGAACTCTCGGCCGCGGCGCGCTTCGCGGGCCGGGCCTGTTCACCATGAACGTCTCGGTTCACAAGTCCTTCCCGCTGACCGACAGTCAGCGGTTGAGCTTCCGCGCTGAGTTCTTCAACGTGGCAAATCGTCCGAATTTCCAGATTCCGCTGGAGCAGGAGCTGTTCACTTCCACCGGCGGCCGCATCGGTTCGGCGGGACGCATTACCGAGACTGCGGGCGGATCGCGGCAGATCCAACTAGCCCTGCGCTGGGAGTTCTAACGACGTACTCATTGCTCATGAGCGAGCTCCGGCTAAATCTCCGCTGAATCGTTCGCTTGATCAGAACTCTTGCTCCGTTGCAGATCTGGGCGTAGACTGCGGAGGAAGGTCAACTAGCGTCGCAGAACAACGATTCGCACTAGAAGGAGGCCGCTCCGTGGAAATCCACGCGGTCAACATCAGGGCTAAGCGAGTTCTTCCGTTCAACTCGGACGCGGACATCTTCAGTCGAATAGCTTGCCAAGGGTCGCGACATCCCGTCGACGGCCAGCCAGAGCCAGCAACATCCCCTTCTCGGCGGCAAGCGCGATTCCTCAAGCGCGTCCGTTTCAGGGACAGTAATGTTCCCTTCTCCCCAGACTTCCCAACTCGATGAAGCGACCCGCAGCGAAGGAGGATCACCTTGATGAAAAAGAGAATCAGAGCACGACTAACGGAGAGGTACACGCTTTACCTCGCTGGCCTCGCCGCATCGAGCGGTCTGGTGCAGTCGGGGTACGCCCCCGGGCATTGCCCTCGATCTTGGGGTTGTTGGCTGCTCGACGAGGGCGGCCGGCTCGTCGGGGGATCGCGGTTTCACACGTATAGCGGCGGGCTGAAAGACGCCAGTAGGCGCGCCTACGACCGCTGCGCGGCTCTCCTGACAGCACGCGGGCAAGCGCAAGATCTGATCGAATACAACTATTTGGCCTGGGACTGGAAGAGCCGAACCCCTGTCTAGGTCATCAAGGACCACAGAGGCAGCGATTTCCCGGCGCGTGAGCTCACGCGTGCCCTTGCGCGTCACGCCCCGCCGCCGAGGCCCCCTGGCTTCTTGGTCGATCTTCTAAGGCGCGGCCTGCGCCGCCTCCTCAAACACCGCATCGCTGCATTTGGCGTGCGCCCGCAGTGCTCAGGCGCCTTCCGCAACCCAGAGCAAGAGAGCGGTTACCATGAGATTCTGGACCGTCTAACCCGCCGTCTGCGCTACGTCCGAAAATGTTCGGCGACAGCTGCCGGCGGAAGGTTTGGACGTAAGCAGTCATGACGCGAGTTGACCATCCTCTAAAGCAAGTTCTCAGCCGCCGCATCGCGGTCATCGACGGCGCCATGGGTACGACGATTCGTACCTATGGGCTGACCGAGGCAGATATCCGCGGAGAGCGATTCAAGGATTCCCGAAAAGACTTGCTGAATAACGGAGACCTGTTCTCTTTGACGCAGCCAGAGACAATCGGCGATATTCACCGGCGGTTTCTGGAGGCTGGAGCAGACATCATCGAGACGAACACTTTCAGCGCGACCACAATCGCGCAGAGCGAGTTTTTCGTCGATGATCCCCGCGAGAAAGGAGGCCGCAAGGATCCAGAATTTTATCAAAGGATTATTGACGACTCCTTTCTGAAGGATCTGGCGGCGGAAATCAACGAGCAGTCGGCACGCCAGTGCCGGGAATGGGCTGACCGCGTTGGGTCGGATACAGGCCGTCAGCGCTTCGTCGCCGGGGCAATCGGCCCGCTCACCGTCTCGCTATCGAACTCTCCTGACGCCGAAGATCCCGGATTTCGTGTGGTCACGTTCGACCAGGTGAAGATCGCGTATGCAGAGCAAATACGTGCGCTCATTCGCGGCGGGTCCGACTTGTTGCTGGTGGAAACGATCTTCGACTCGCTGAATGCGAAAGCTGCGCTCGTCGCGATTCGCGAGGTCTTCGATGAAGACGGCGTCGAGTTGCCGATCATGATTTCGGCCGCGGTGGGTCGAGGCGGCGAGACGATGATCTCGGCACAGACGATTCAGGCGTTTTGGAATGCGGTGGAGCATGTGAAGCCGTTGTCGGTCGGGCTCAACTGTTCACTAGGGCCAGACTTGATGCGGCCGTTCCTCGCCGAGTTGGCCGAGTGTTCCGGCGCGGCCATTTCTTGCTATCCGAACGCCGGCCTCCCCAACCCGCTCTCGCCGACAGGCTTCGATCTCGAACCACCCGACATGGCTCGATTGCTCGGCGAGTTCGCCCAAGCAGGTCTGATCAACATCGCCGGAGGCTGCTGCGGGAATACCCCGGAGCACATCGCCGCGATCGCGAAGGCGGTGGGCGATCGTCATCCCCGCGAGCTTGGAGAATCGCCAAAAGCGAGCGTCAGTGTTCCGGCGGACGGATTCCGCCCGCTGCGCTTGTCAGGATCGCAGCCCTTCACCCAGCAGCAGGGCGTCTACATGATGATCGGCGAGCGAACTAATGTGGCTGGATCGCCCAAGTTCGCCAAGTTGATCAAGGGCGGCCAGTACGAAGAGGCCGTTGCCGTGGCTCAACAGCAGGTCGAGAGCGGCGCAAATGTGATCGACATCTGCATGGACGAGGGCATGATCGACGGCGTCGCCGCGATGACTCGCTTTCTGCAGTTGCTCGGCGCGGAGCCCGACGTCGCCAAGGTTCCCTTCATGGTCGATTCTTCCAAGTGGGAAGTGATTGAGGCCGGGCTCAAGTGTCTGCAGGGCAAGGGTATTGTCAATTCAATTTCGCTGAAAGAAGGCGAGGAGGCTTTCCGGCGAAACGCCGCGACGGTACGTAAATACGGGGCTGCGGTCGTCGTCATGGCTTTTGACGAAAACGGCCAAGCGGCAACCTACGAGGACAAGATTCGTATCTGCGAGAGGGCCTATGGGATATTGGTAGACTATATTGGATTCCCTCCCTAAGTCATCATCTTCGACCCGAACATTATCACC